>DAHWFQ010000243.1:0-2976 GCA_027324895.1 Actinomycetota bacterium
AACGGCGAGCGCACCGGCAACGTCGACCTGGTGACGCTCGGGCTCAACCTCTTCAGCCAGGGCATCGATCCGCAGATCGACTTCTCCAACATCGACGAGGTGCGTCGCACCGTCGAGTACTGCAACCAGATCCCCGTCCCCGAGCGCGCGCCCTACGGCGGCGACCTCGTGTACACGGCCTTCTCGGGCTCGCACCAGGATGCCATCAACAAGGGCCTCAATGCGATGAAGCGCGATGCCGCGGCCGCCGGCGTGCCCGTCGACGACTTCCGCTGGGAGGTGCCGTACCTGCCGATCGATCCCAAGGACGTCGGCCGAAGCTACGAGGCCGTCATCCGCGTGAACTCGCAGTCCGGCAAGGGCGGCGTCGCGTACATCATGCGCACGGAGCACAAGCTCGAGTTGCCGCGTCGCCTGCAGATCGAGTTCAGCCAGGTCATCCAGCACCACACCGACACCGCCGGCGGAGAGGTCACGCCGGCGCAGATGTGGGACATCTTCCTCGACGAGTACCTGCCCAATCCGGCAGCGCCGTGGGGTCGCCTGAAGATCAGGAACGTGAAGCAGGACAGCGAGATCGACGGCGAGACCGCCATCTCGGTGGTGCTCACGGACGCCGGCCGTGAGATCACGCTGCGTGGCATGGGCAACGGTACCATCGACGCGTTCTGCAAGGCGCTCCGGTCACACGAGATCGACGTGCGCGTGCTCGACTACGCGGAGCACGCCATGACGTCCGGCGGCGACGCCATCGCGGCGTCGTACGTGGAGTGCGAGGTGGGTGACCGGGTGCTGTGGGGCGCCGGCATCGACGCCTCCATCGTGACCTCGTCGCTCAAGGCCATCGTGAGCGCCGTCAACCGCGACTGGCGCGACCGCACCACCGCCTGAGACCGGAAGCACACCCGCCTCCATTGCGCAGCGCGCGCGGGGGCGGGTGCGCCATGTCCGCGCGTGGGGTGACCGGAGCCGGCGAGGCTGGATCAGGCGCCGAGCGCGGCGTTCTGGCGCTTGAGTTCGTTCAACTCGTCGCGCAGCAGGGGATCGGTCATCACCATGGCGACCGTCGGACAGTCCTGGGGCCCGATCATGGCGTCGGGGTGACAGAGGTTGCAGGTCTGGTTGAGCCGCAGTGGGCACATGGCCGTGGCCCTTGCCATGGTCGCCTCCCACCTCGTCGCTTCGCAAGGGGAACGACGGGGGCGCGCAGGGGATTCCCGGGTGGCGGCGGGTCGGGCGGATTCAGGTCCAAGGACCCAGTCGGCGCGGCGCCCCGTTCGCCGGCCGGCGAGGCGCCGGTGCGGAAGCCAGGACGTTGGGCGCCGCGTTCGTCCCTCGACCGCAGCGCCGTTGACCGTGGTCCCCGTGGACGCGTACGCATGCGCACGGAGGTCCCCATGCCCGTTGAGCACCCCGTCGGAGCGCTGGACGCCACGCGCGTGCCCCGCTATGCCGGACCCGGAACGTTCGCCCGCATCCCGCGCATCGACGAGGTCGCCGACTACGACATCGCCGTCCTGGGCCTGCCCTTCGACGGGGCCGTGTCGTACCGCCCGGGCGCGCGCTTCGGACCCATGGGGGTGCGCCAGGCCGCGCGCAATCTGCGGCCGCGCTTCCACGTCGAGCTCGATGTGGCGCCCCTCGACACCCTGCAGGTGGTGGACGCCGGTGACGTCGCGTGCACGCCCTTCAGCATCGACGCCGCCCTCCAGCAGATCGGTGACCATGCGCGGGAGATCGTCGGGGACGGCAACCGTCGCATCGTCGCGGTAGGCGGCGACCACAGCGTCACCTACCCCATGCTGCGCGAGGCCCGGCGCAAACACGGCCCCTTGGCGCTCATCCACTTCGATGCCCATCTCGACACCTGGGACACCTACTTCGAGGCCCCCACGACGCATGGCACCTTCCTCCGGCGCGCCTTCGAGGAGGGACTGCTCACCGAGGAGCGGAGCATGCACCTGGGCATCCGCGGTCCCATCTACGATCGCATGGACCTGGTCGACGACGCCCGCTTCGGCTTCAAGACGCTGCGCGCGGGGGACCTCGACGTCGTCGGGCTCGACGGCGCGGCCGACGCCATGCGGCAGCGCGTCGGTGACCTCCCCGTGTACGTGTCGATCGACATCGACGTGCTCGATCCCGCCTTCGCGCCGGGAACCGGCACCCCGGAGATGGGTGGCATGACGAGCCGTGAGCTGCTGCACCTGCTGCGCCGACTGGACGGGATCAACATCGTCGGCGCGGACGTGGTCGAGGTGGCGCCGGCGTACGACCACGCGGAGGTCACGACCCTGGCGGCCGCCACCTTGGTGTTCGACCTCGTCACCCTCATGGTGAAGTCGCCGATCTAGGCCCCCTCTGCCCGTTGTTCACGTTTCGCCCGCATTCCGGGCCGTTTGTGAACATCGCGGAGCGGGGGAGTCGCGGCGAGTGCGACAGCGCGCTGCCATCTCAGAATTCGAAACGCCGAATCCCAAATCGTGGGACGACGGTCGTAGGCTGGGCGCCATGATGCAACACGTGAAACTGGCAGTCATCCCGGGCGACGGCATCGGCACCGAGGTGGTCACCGAGGGCCTCAAGGTCTTGGACGCGATCGCGCCCACTGCAGGCATGGCCTTCGAGCGCACGCACTACGACCTCGGTGCCCGGCGCTACAACGCCACCGGCGAGACCTTGCCCGACAGCGTGCTCGCCGAGCTGCGGCAGCACGATGCCATCCTGTTGGGCGCCGTCGGCGACCCCTCGGTGCCGCCGGGGGTCCTGGAGCGGGGCCTGCTGCTCGCCATGCGCTTCGAGCTCGATCACCACGTCAACCTGCGTCCCGTGAAGCTGTTCCCGGGCGTCACCTCACCGCTCGCCGGCAAGGGTCCTGCTGAGATCGACTTCGTCGTCTGCCGCGAGGGCACCGAGGGCCCCTACGCGGGTGCCGGCGGTTCCCTGCGCAAGGGGACTCCGCACGAGGTGGCCATC
>DAHWFQ010000245.1:0-5217 GCA_027324895.1 Actinomycetota bacterium
CCTGGTCGGCCGCCAGCACCTCGCGGACCAGCACGGCGGCGACGCCGAGCGCCGCTATGGCGATGGCGGCCACCACGATGACCGCGGTGAGATTACTGCCCTCGAGTGTGACGCTCACAGCGGCGATCGGGCTCGACATGCGTTCCTCCGTATTGCTCATCCGGCGTCGTCCGGATGTGCGAACAAGCGTTGGGACCTCGTGATTACTCGCGAGTCTATGGAGCGGGAACGACGCCATTCGCAGCAATTCCACGAGCGGGCGCGGCCGCAGCGAACAGGGCGGCGATCGGCCCTCGATAAGCGGCGGTCGGTGGGTCCAGCGGTCGCCCGCCTACGCTCTGCACTGCGATAGCGAAGGGGATGAGATGACGACAACCACATTCGTCGGCGGCGGCATGATGGGCGAGGCCATCCTCTCCGGCATGATCGCGGCCGGCACCGCACCGGCTGACATCATCGTGGTGGAGCGGCTCGAGGAGCGGGCACGGCTGCTGGCCGACCGGCACGGGGTCCGCATCATGGAACTCGCCGAGGCCGTCAGCGCCGCGGACTTCATCATCGTGGCGGTGAAGCCGCAGGGCTTCGACGAGACGCTCGCCAGTATGCGCCCCCACGTCGCGCCATCGACGGTCGTCATCTCCATCGCCGCCGGCAAGACGCTCAGCACCATGGAGCGCTTGCTGCCGGGCAGCCGCTGCATCCGGGTGATGCCGAACACGCCCGCGCTCGTAGGCGAGGGCATGTCGGCCGTCAGTCGCGGAGCGCTCGCCAGCGATGCGGACATGGGCGTCGCCCTGTCGATGCTCGGGACCGTGGGCAGGACCGTGGAGATCCCCGAGTCCCTGCAGGACGCGATGACGTCGATGCACGGATCCGGCCCGGCCTTCTACTACTACGTCATGGAATCCTTCGTGGAGGGCGGCGTGGCACTCGGCCTCGACCGCGAACTCGCCTACGGATTGGCCCTGCAGACACTCATCGGCTCCGCAGAACTCATCAAGCGCACCGGCACCAGCGCGGAGCAGCTGCGCAGGAACGTCACCTCACCCGGTGGCACCACCGCAGCGGCCATCGCCAAGTTCGAGGAATTGGGCTTGCGCGAGACCCTGATCGCCGGCCAGGTCGCCTGCCGGGACCGCGGTGCGGAGCTGTCCCGACTGTGACGGTCACGCTCATCGGCAAGCCCGGCTGTCATCTCTGTGATGAGGCACGGGCGGTGGTCGTGAGCGTCTGCGCCGAGACCGGTTCGTCATGGCGGGAGCTGTCGATCCTTGACGACCGGGAACTGGCTGAGGAGTTCTGGCAGCAGATCCCGGTGATCCAGGTGGACGACCGCACGATCGCGTTCTGGCATGTCACAGCAGAGCAGTTACGAGCTGCGCTGCGCTGATCGGGGCCCCGGCGGCGACTCCGGCGACCCGGCCGCTCACACCTCGCGGACCTGCCCGGGGCCGGCGTGCCGTCCGTCGATGATGGCGCGCAGGGAGTGATCGCTCGCGCTCAACGCGATGAACACCACAGCGACGAGCATGAGGAAGTAGGCGAGGTCGTGCAGGCCGGCGCTGCTGACGCCGTGTGCGAAGGCCGCGGCGTTGGCGGCGGCGGCAACGATGGCGCCGAGGTACATGAAGGTGCGCAGGAGCCCCGACGAGGCACCGACGCGCGCCGGGTCGGCCTGGTAGTAGAGGGCGGTCTGGTTCGCCAATCCGAGCACGCCCTGGGGTACGCCGACGATCAGGCCCAGCGGCACCAACAACGTGAAGGGACTGCTGGGTGACAGCCTGCTGAGCACGGCGGCGGCCACGAACTGCATGGCGCCCCCGCCGAGGAGCTTGAGGCGCACCGCCTTGCTCCGCCCGGTCACCGCGGTGACGAGCATGGAGGTGAGGAACATGGGCACCATGAGGGCACCGGTCTGCGAGGCGTTGAGGCCACGGCCTGCCTCCAACCACTGCGTGTACCCGTAGAGGAAGGCGTAGGACACGGTGCTTGCGAGCAACTGCCGGATGTAGGTGGCGACCAGCGGCCCGTTCCCCGCCAACACCCGTAGGTCGATGAAGGGATCCGAGCTCCGCAGTTCACGTCCGGCGAGCAGCAACCAGGCGATGACGCCCACCGGCAGCAGCCAGAGCCGCCCCCGGTCCGGGTTCATGAGCAGGACCATGAGCGTGAGCAGTGCCGCGGTGAAGAGCGCGACGCCGGGGACATCGAGCCTCGCTCCCCCGGCACGCGGCGGCAACTCAACCTGCTTGGGAAAGCGTCGGGCCCCGAGCAGGAAGGCGGCCGCGGACAGGGGCAGGTTCACGCTGAGCACGCTGCGCCAACCGCCGAAGTCGATGAGCAACCCACCCAGGGTGGGACCGATGACGGAGATCGTCTGGGCCGAGAAGGTGAGCAGGGTGAGGATGACGGTGGGGTTGTCGACGCCCGTCCTGCGCGATTCGCTGCGTAGCAGGAACATGGCCGCGGGATAGCCGGCGCAGGTGCCCAATCCGATGAGCACACGCGCCAGCACCAGCACGTCGAGGGACTGCGCCAGCATGCCCAGCGCGCCCCCGATGCCGACCAACGTGGTGCCGACGAGGAACACCGGGCGCGGACCGAGGAGGTCGACCAGGCGTCCGGCAACCGGCTGTCCCACGGCCGTCGCCAGGTACAGCGAGGAGACGAGCCAGGCGGTGCGCGAAGGAGGCTCATGCAGCGCCAAGCCGATGGGGATGAGCGCCACGGCGATCATCGAGGAGTTGATGGGATTGAGCATGGCCCCGAGCACCATCGGCGGCACCAGCCTGCGCTCGAAACCGGCAGCGCCCCCACGCCCACCACGCATGCGCAGCCCGATCACACGCCGGCGGCGATGTGGTCGAGTTTGCGCAGGATGACGCCCTCGCGCAACGCCCAGGGGCAGATCTCCACCACGGGCACGTCGAGCAGTTCCATGGCCGCCTCGGCCACGATGGCGCCGGCCAGCACCTGCTTGGCCCTCCCGGGTGACACGCCGGGCAGTGCCGAGCGTTGCTTCACCGTCATGGCCGCGAGCTTGGGGATCTCCGCGCTCAATTCGTCCAGTCGCAGGAGGCGCTCGACGAACGGGCCCTCGCCCGCGGCCGCGGCCCCGGTGATGCGTGCCAACGAGCGGAAGGTCTTGCTGGTGGCCACCGAATGATCGGGGCGTCCGAACTTGGTGACCGCCGGCACCACCTCTGCGATGGTGCGGCGAGCAAGCCTGCGCAGGTCCTTCAAGTCGTCCTTCGCCACCGGATCCTCCTTGAAGTACTGCGCCGCCATGCGCCCGGCTCCGAGCGGCACGGAGACCGCGACATCCGGGCCCTCATCCGTGCCCCCGGCGATCTCCAACGAGCCACCGCCGATGTCGAGCACGAGCAGTCGGCGCGATGACCAGCCGAACCAGCGCCGCACGGCCAGGAAGGTGAGACGGGCCTCGTCATCGCCGCTGAGCACGCGCAATTCCACGCCGGTCTCCTTGAGCACGCGCTTGAGCACCTCGTCTCCGCCGTTGGCCTCGCGGATGGCCGAGGTGGCGAAGGCCAGGATCTCCGTGCAGCCGAGATCCTCCGCGCCCGCGGTGGCCTCCTTGATGTAGGCGAGGAGCGCCTGCACCGCGTCCTCGTCGATGCTGCCGTCCTTCCGCAGGTGCTCGGCAAGACGCAACTCGTGCTTGAAGGACTGGGCCGGCAGCGGCGCAGCACCCACATGCGCGTCGACCACCAGCAGGTGCACCGTGTTCGATCCGACGTCCAGGACTCCCATGCGCATGTTCGAAGCCTAGGAACGAACGGGGGTTTTGGCAGCGGGGGTTGGCTGCCACGTACGCTTTCGCGGTGACCGAGTTGAAGCAGGACTTCGCGCGCCAGTTCGTCGAGTTCGATGACCCGTCGAATCCGCATCAGGTGTACCGCTGCGACCTCACCTGGCTGACCTCGAACTGGAACTGCATCTGGGGTCGTGGCTGCGGCGGGATCCAGGAGGGCTACCCGCAGTACGGCTGCTGTGCCAATGGCGCCCACTTCAGCGACAAGGATGACGAACGTCGCGTCACCAAGTACGTGGAGCAGCTGACGCCTGAGACCTGGGAGCACTATCGGGCCGGGCACAAGCGCTGGATCGAGAAGGACGAGGAGGGTGCGCGCAAGACGCGCATCTACAACGAGGGCTGCATCTTCCTCAACTCGGACGACTTCCCGGGTGGCGCCGGATGCGCGCTGCACCACGAGGCGGCGCGACAGGGTGTGAGCATCGCCAAGACCAAGCCCGACGTGTGCTGGCAGCTGCCCATGCGGCGCGACTACGAGTGGATCGAGCGGCCGGACGGCGTGGAGAAGCTCCGTATCACCATCGAGGAGTACCAGCGCTCGGGTTGGGGCCCGGGCGGGCACGACCTGCACTGGTACTGCTCGTCGAACACGGAGGCGCACACCGCGGCCCAGCCGGTCTACATCGGTGAGCGCGAGGTGCTCATCGAGATGATGGGCAAGCGCGCGTACGCGGTGCTCAAGGAGCATTGCGATGCCCGCCTGGAGATGCTCGATGCCGCGCGCAGCGTGGCCCGGCGCACGAGTGACGCCAAGCAGGTGCGCAAGGTGATGCTCACGCTCGCCTCGCATCCCGCGACCGAGGCCAACCTGTAACTAGCGCAGCGACATCGCCAGCACGCCGATGATCATCAGGAGCACGGAGGCGATGCCGAAGCCGATGCCACGACGCATCCAGCGCTGCGGATCGCCGAGCAGCCGGGGCTCCCGTGGTGGTCGGCCATCGCGGCGCAGCACCCCGGCCCGCTTCACGATGCGCTGCCGGTCCGCGTCCGTCACATGGCGGTAGTCCGCGAGCACCGCATCCACTTCGCGATCGGTGGGCGTGCCCAGCGTGCCGTAGCCGTCGATCACCTGGTGGTCGGCCCTGCGCAGCCATTCCACGCAGGTCGAGCACTCGGCGGCGTGCATGGTGAGCGCATCGATGTCGCGGCGGGACAGCATGCCGGCCCCGCGGGCAGCGATCTCGTCACGCACGATGCAGGGCGTGAGGTCCATGGCCAGTGCCAACGCCGTGACACCCCGCACCAGTGCCACCGACGCGACGCGATGGAGCCGGCGGGCCTCCCGTCCGGAGACGTCCATGATGAAACCGACATCGTGGAGGGGCAGTTTGCGACGGCCGACCAGGTAGAGGGCGGTGCGCTCGGCCGGCGTGAGCGAT
>DAHWFQ010000002.1:0-16410 GCA_027324895.1 Actinomycetota bacterium
AATGCGAGCGTCGTCGACACCTACATCTTCTACCTCCGCAAGAAACTGCACACCGAGGCCTTCCAGGGCATCCAGACCGTGCGCGGTGTCGGCTTCCGCATGGTGGATCCCACGTGAACCTGCGGACGCGGCTCACCATCGCGGTGTCAATCCTCATCACGTTCGTGGCCCTCAGTGTCGGCGGCATCGCGGTGAGCGCCACCTATTCAGCGGGCATCTCGCGCGTCAATGCCTCGCTCGACGCCGTCGCGGCCGCCATCGAGAACGCGTCGAGCGCACCGGTGCTCGTGGCCTCGAGCGCGGTCGAGGATGAGGGCCTGGCTACGACGGTCGCGCTGCTGCTCGGCGACGGGCAGGTGCTCACGGTGAAGCGTTCTCCCGTCACCCTCACCCGGGCCCCCAGCGCGGACCTGCTCAAGCGCGCCGCGCTGCGCGCCATCACCGTCTCCAGCGATCCGGACTACCAATTGCGTGTGGTCGCCATCGACCACGGCCGTCGGGTGCTCCTCGCCTCCCCGATCGACGGCTTCGAGGCCGACCGCGCACAGAACCTCAACCTGCTGCTGTTCGCCAGCTTCGGGCTGGTGATCCTGGGCATCATGGTGATCCGACAGTTCATCCGCCTGGATATGCGACGCATCGAATCGCTCATCCAGGCCGCGGAGGAGATCGCGGCGGGACGGACCGACGTCGTCATCCTCGACGGCAACGGTCGTGCTGAGGTCGACCAGCTGTCGCGGGCGCTGCGGCGCATGATCGGCACCCTCCGTCAGGCCCTCACCACCGAACAGGTGGCACACGCGCAGATGAAGCACTTCCTGGGCGACGCCTCGCACGAACTGCGCACGCCGATCACGGTGGTGAAGGGTTACCTGGAGTTGCTCACAGACCATGACCAGTTGCGCGACGAGGACATCGATCGCGCCGTCGAGCGCAGCTCGGAGGAGGTGGAGCGCATGGAGGGACTGGTGAACGACCTGCTGCTGCTCGCCGAACTCTCCGAGACCCAGCGCCACGCCATGGACCGGGTCGACCTGGTCGAGGTCATCTCCAAGCGGCTGCGCGACCTGCAGGTCATCGACCCCAATCGCGTGGTGACCAGCGAACTGCCGGATTCCTGCCCGGTCACGGGAGACCGCCGGCTCCTCGAGTCGCTGGTGTCGAACATCATCGTCAACGTCCACCGCCACACGCCGGCCGATGCGGAGGTCCGCGTTCGGCTCACGCAGGACCACGAGGGCACCGAGCTCCGGGTGGATGACGCGGGCCCCGGGCTTCCCGCCGAGCGGTACCAGGGCGACCCCCAGTACTTCCAGCGCTTCGATGTGTCCCGCTCCCGCTCGACCGGCGGCTCCGGGCTCGGCATGAGCATCATCGCGGAGGTCACACGGCAGCACGGCGGAACCATGCAACTCGTGCGCAGCGACCTGCTCGGTGGTCTCTGCACGATCATCCGCATTCCCGAGCGGAGCGCGTAGCCCGGACAGGCAGAAGCGGCGGAGACCCCCCAGAAGGATCTCCGCCGCTTCTCGGGCCGGAGCCCGGGGGAAGGGTTACTTCGAGGCCGAAGGCTTCGGCTTGGCGGACTTGAGCTTCTTGTTCTTCGCCTTGTTCGTTGCCTTGACCTTCTTGCTGGCCTTGACCTTCTTGAAGGTGGCGTGGCGGTTCGCCTTCTTCTTCAGGCCCTTCGCCTTGGCCTTCGCCGGCATGGCCTTCGCGGTGGTGCTGACCGAGGGCTTGGCCGAGGGCGAAGCGGTAGCGGCCGACGCCACCGAGGCGCCACCGACGAGGAGCGCGCCGCTGGCCGCGATGGCGATGAGGTTCTTGGAGAGTGCGTTCATTGTGACTCCGTTTGGTCGAGCGCCCCGGGGACCCGGAGCATGGCCGAAGCATGCGCGGGGGTTCATTTGAGTTCCATTGGAACTGGTGCCGAGGAGACTTCGAACCTGGGAGCCCCGGTCGGCATGATGGGCTCGTGCAGGAGGGAGCCCACCATGCTCGAACTGGGTCCGGCGTCACGATTCGCCCACCGGGGGCTTCACGACGCGACACGGCCCCGCAACTCGTTGGCGGCGATCGTGGCAGCCGCGGACGAGGGCTTCGGCGTCGAGTTCGACATCCACCTGTCGTCGGACGGGATCCCCATCGTGAGCCATGACCCGGACACCCTGCACGACACCGGTGTGCGCCGCCGTATCGAGTCGACGCCCGCCGCAGCCATCACCGAGCTCACCTTCGCGGGCACCGACGATCACCTCACCACGCTCGATGCGGTGATCGCGCACGTCGGGCCAAGTGTGCCCCTGCTCATCGAGATCAAGCCGACGCGGCAGGTGTCCGCGGTGGTCGAGGCGGTGGCATCCCGTGTCGGCGGGCGCGAGGACTCCGTCGCACTGCAGAGCTTCCACCCGGCCATCGTGCGCAGGGCCAAGCGCGCCCATCCCCGATTCGCGGCGGGTCAACTGGGGGAGCCCGCGGAGTCCTCACTCCCGATACTGCGCCGATGGCACGCGGCGACGCTGGCGACGAATGTCCTGGTGCGCCCCGACTTCATCGCGCTCGAGGTGTCGATGCTCGACGGCCCGCTTGCGCAGTTCTGGCACCGTCGCCTGCGCCTGCCGCTGCTGGCCTGGACGGTTCGCACCGGGGCCGAGGTGGCCGCATGTCAGCGCCACGGCGCGGGGATGATCTTCGAGGATCTACGGCCCTAGGGGGCAGTGGGATGCGTGGCCGCGCTGTCGCGCACGGCCTGCGCGGCATTGAAGCGCAGGCTCAGGCCGATCTCCTCGACCTCGACCTCCTTGATGGTGCGACGCTCCCCATCCTTGGACTCGAAGGTGTGGTCCTTGACCGTGCCGAGCAGCAGCACGTGATCCCCCTTGTGGAGTGAGGTTGCGACGTGCTCGGCCATGCCGCGCCAGGCGTTGCACTTCCAGAAGGTGGCGCCCGCGTCCTCGTACTGGTTGGTGTCGCGATTGAACTTGCGCTCGTTCACCGCGATGGTGAATGAGGTCGTGGCCGCGCCGGCAGGCGTGTGGCGCAGCTCGGGATCCGAGGTGACGTTGCCAACCACCGTGATTTGCGTGGACATGGGATCCTCCGTGCGCGGCGTTGGATGTTCAAACGGTGTTGATCGGGATGCTGCCGCTGGAGCCTGTCTTTGGCAAGGACCGAGCCCGATCCGGAGCCAGGCATTGGGGGGCGAGCGGGCCCGGACCGGGCCGACTGCCGCACACGGGGTGCGGTCGTCCACGACGGTGACGTGCAGAGTCGCCGTCGACCTGGATCTCCTCCGGTTTCGGACTGCCCAGCGAAGCGGAAGAGGCGGCTATGCCATGCATCCGGGGCTCTCGGGGGCGGGCCCCACTGCCGCGTCGTCCATCCATACGGTGGTCAGGAGTGGGGCGGTCGCGATGATGTGTGCACGTTGCGTTGCCCCCATGCTGCGCCCGGAAGCTCGGTGCGTCAATGGCCGACGCATCCATGATGCGGGTGGGAATGTGGCTATCCCGCGTCCACTGCAACGGTGTCCCGGCGCTGAGCAAGGGGGAATGGCATGAGGTTGCAGATGCTGCGGTGGACGGGCGTAGCCGACGGGCCGTCGGAAGCGACGGGCGGATCGCTCCATACACTCCGGTCATGCACGACACCTCCGCGCCCGCATTGGTGCGCGCCGCGGGGGGCGCAGCCACGGCGGTGCCACCCGTGTGGTTCATGCGTCAGGCCGGCCGCTCACTTCCCGAGTACCGCGCCCTGCGCGCCGAGCACTCGATGCTGACGTCCTGCTTCGACGCCGAACTCATCACGGAGATCACGATGCAGCCGGTGCGTCGGCACGGCGTCGACGCGGCGATCCTGTTCTCGGACATCGTGGTGCCCCTGAAGGCGATCGGCGTCGACCTCGACATCGTCGCGGGCAAGGGCCCGATCATCGCGAATCCGGTGCGCAGCGAGCAGCAACTCGCCGCCCTGCGCGAGCCGGAGGCGGCCGACGTCGCGCCGGTGCTGGAGGCAGTCCGCACCCTGCGAACGGAACTCGATCCGTCCGTGGCGCTCATCGGCTTCGCCGGGGCTCCCTTCACCTTGGCCTCCTACCTCATCGAGGGCGGTCCCAGCCGCAGCTACACCAACACCAAGGCCATGATGTACGGCGCACCGGCACTCTGGCACGCCCTGCTCGATCGTCTGGCCCGCATCTCCGGTCGCTTCCTGCAGTTGCAGGTCGCCAACGGCGCGCAGGTCGTGCAGCTGTTCGACTCCTGGGCCGGCGCACTCTCCCGTCGTGACTACGTGGACTTCGTCCAGCCGCATTCGCGCACAGCGCTCTCCTTCGCCGGCGAGGTGCCGCGCATCCACTTCGGCGTGGGAACCGGCGAGTTGTTGGAGGAGATCGGTGCCGCGGGGGCAACCTGCGTCGGTGTGGACTTCCGCGTTGAACTCGACGACGCGATCCGCCGTCTCGGCACCAAGTACGCGGTCCAGGGCAACCTCGATCCCGCGCTCCTGTTCGCGCCCTGGCCGGTCATCGAGGAGCGCGTGCGCGAGCTCGTGCGCGTCGGCCGCAGCGCCCGAGGGCACGTCTTCAACCTCGGTCACGGCGTCATGCCGGAGACCGATCCGACCGTGCTCACGAGGATCGTCGAACTCGTCCACTCGCTCGAGGGAGAAGTTGCATGACGGACAAGCCCAAGGCCCGGGAGATCAACGACACCATCCGCTACACGATGTGGTCGGTGTTCGAGCAGGTGGAGCGTCTTCCCGAGGATCGCACCGCGTTGCTCGAGGAACTCGCATCCCTCACCTCCGAGGTGGAGGCCGATGGCGTCGTGACGCGCGGCTGGTACGACATCCGTGGCATGCGTGCCGGGGCGGACCTGCTCATCTGGTGGCACGCCGACAACGTGGAGGCGCTGCAGGCCGTCTACGGACGCTTCCGCGCAGGCGAGCTCGGTGACTACTTCGCCCCCCACTGGTCGTCGGTCGCCCTCCATCGACCGGCCGAGTTCAACCGTGGGCACACCCCCGCCTTCATGCGCGACGAGGCGCCCGGGGCCTACCTGTGCCTCTACCCCTTCGTCCGCTCGTACGAGTGGTACCTGCTGCCGGAGGACGAGCGGCGCGCGCTCCTCGTCGAGCACGGCATGGCGGGCCGCAAGTACCCGGACATCCTCTCGAACACCGTGGCGTCCTTCGCGCTCGGCGACTACGAGTGGCTGCTCGCCTTCGAGGGTCCGGTGCTCCATGACATCGTCGACCTCATGCGCGAACTGCGAGCCACCGGCGCCCGACGCCACGTGCGTGAGGAGATCCCCTTCTTCACCGGGCCGCGCATCGCGCCTGCGGACTTCATCAACGGACGCTGATCATGGCCAATGATCTGCTCGCCCCCTTCGACGCCGTGCTGCTGCTGTCGTTCGGAGGCCCGGAGGGGCCGGACGAGGTCATGCCCTTCCTCGAGCACGTCACGCGCGGCCGCGGAATCCCGCGTGAGCGCCTGGAACTGGTGGCCGAGCACTACCTGGGATTCGGTGGTGTGAGCCCCATCAACGCGCAGAACCGTGCGCTGCTGGCCGCCCTCGGGACCGCCCTGCGGGAGCGAGGATCCGCGCTGCCGCTGTTCTGGGGGAACCGCAACTCGGCCCCCTGGTTGGGCGAGGTTGCCACCGCGATGGTGGCGGCCGGTGCCCGGCGGCCGCTGGTGCTCGTCACCAGCGCCTACTCGTCCTATTCCGGATGCCGGCAGTACCGCGAGGACCTCGCGGCGGCATTCGCCGGCCTCGACGTCGAAGTCGCCAAGGTCGCGCAGTACTACGACGCGGAGGGCTTCATCGTCGCGAACACCGAGGCCGTCGATGACGCGCTGACGGCGCTGCCTTCGGCCTCGCGGATCATCTTCGTCACCCACTCGGTCCCGATCACTGCAGACGCGGAACGCTATGTGGCGCAACATGAAACGGTCGCACGGGAGATCCTGCGCAGGATCGCCGAAGGGCGCGGGGGCGGCCTGCCGGATTGGGAGCTCGCCTACTGCTCGCGTTCAGGGGCGCCGGGCCAGCCCTGGCTCGACCCGGACATCAACGACCGCCTGCGTGAACTCTCCGCCCAAGGGGTCACTGATGTCGTCGTCGCTCCCATCGGATTCGTCAGTGACCACATGGAAGTGAAGTTCGACCTGGACACGGAGGCCGCAGCGACCGCGCTGGGGCTCGGCATGCGCATGCAACGGGCGGCTACTGCGGGAACGCACCCGGCGTTCGTGCGCGGGCTGATCGACCTGATGATCGAGCGGAGTGCGGAGGAGCGGGGCGAGGTGCAGGGTGCTGCCCGGGTGGCCCTTCCCATCGCCCGCGCCTCCTCGTCGTGCGCCGCCGACTGCTGCCCGAATCCGCGTTCGGCCCGGCCCGCCCTCTGCCAGGCGGCCGCCTGACATGTACGTGGTGAGCGCGAACTTCAAGGTCTCCCCATGGGAGATCCTGAACCGCCTGTCGGAGCACGTGGGCGACGTCGAAGCACGCATCCACGGCGACGGCCAGGCCCCGGTCGTCACCGTCGCCACCTGCAACCGGGTCGAGCTCTACGGGGATGCAGCAGCGGACGGGCCCAGCCTGGCCCGCATCATCGAGATCTTCTCCGAGGTGCTCGACGTGCCGGAGGCCGACCTGTACCAGCAACTCTTCGTGGCCACCGGTGTGGACGCCATCGAACACCTCCATCGCATGACCTCGGGCCTGGAGGCAATCGCCGTCGGTGAGTCCGAGGTGGGGGGTCAGGTGCGCCGCGCGTACACGAACTCCATCCAGGCCGGTCGCATCTCGCCCCGCCTGCGCCGGGCCTTCGATGATGCCCTGCGCGTGAACCGCGACCTGCGTCGGCTGGAACCCCATCAGGACACGAACCTGGTGGCCCTGTCCCTCGACCTCATCCCCAACGCGCGGGAACTCAAGCGCCTGCTCGTCATCGGCACCGGCGAGTTCGCACGCGTCATCCACCAACGGATGCACCAGTTCGGCGTGCATGAGCAATGGAACTTCTCGACGAGCGGCCGTCGGGTGACCCTCCCCTTCCCCTCCCACAAGGTCGAGCAGGAGGACCTCCTGGAGGTCCTGGGCAGTGTCGACATCGTGATCGCCGCCACGGGGGCCGAGCAACCCGTCATCACCAAGGCCATGGTGGACGCGCTGGTCCGCGCGGGCCGTCGAGTCCCCGTGCTCGTCGACCTCGCGGTCACGCAGGACATCGAGTTCGCCATCGACGCGGAACGCCCGGTGATCCGCTTGGAGCAGTTGGCGCGCAACTCCGCGGCGACCGTCTCGGAGACCCATGACAAGTACGTGCGCATGCGCGCGGAACTGCTCGCGCACCGCATGGAGGTCGCGAACTCGATGCGGACATCATGAACGCGCGGATCCTGCGCCTCGGCTCGCGCGAGAGCGCCTTGGCGATGTACCAGACACGACTGCTCGCCTCCTGGCTCGTGCCAGCGCCGACGACCATCGTCGGCATCACCACAGCGGGCGACAACCAGAGCATCCCGCTCACCGGCAGGGGGACCGCCGGGCTCTTCGTGAACACCCTGCGTCAGGCGCTGCTCGAGGACCGCGTGGACCTCATCGTGCACTCGCTGAAGGATGTCCCCACCGTCGGCGACGAGCGCTTCGCGCTGGCGGCCGTCCCCGAGCGCGTCGACGCCCGTGACGTGTTCGTCGGCCGCGCGGGCGCCTCGATCGACGCCCTGGAGCCGGGTGCCGTGGTGGGCACCTCCTCGCCCCGTCGGGCCGCTTGGGTGCGGCGTCGCCGACCCGACCTGCGCGTCGAGCCCATTCGCGGCAATGTTGACACCCGCCTGGCCAAGGTGGCTCGCGGCGACTACGCCGGGACACTCCTGGCGGCCGCCGGGCTCAGCCGGCTGGGGCTGCTCACGGCCGCCATGCACCCCATTGACGTGGAGGAGCTGATCCCCGCCCCCGCACAGGGCGCCCTCGGGGTGGAGTGCCGCGCCGGCGACGAGCAGGTGTGGGCCGAACTGGCCCGACTCGATGACCGGACCGCGCGCCTCACCACCACCGCTGAGCGCGCGGTGCTCCGCGAACTGGGGGCGAGTTGTGCAACCGCGGCCGGCGCGCATGCGCGCCTCGCGGACGGGCTGCTCACCCTGAGTGCGGACGTGATGTCCACCGCTGATGTCGAGCGTGTGCACGTCGAGCGCTCACAGGCTGTTGTCGACGTGGTCGGGGCCGATGCGTTGGGTGCACTCGTGGCGCGTGAGCTGCTGGGCCTCGGAGCCGCGCGACTGGTGGAGGCACAGCGCTGATGGACATCGCATGAGCAGGGTGCTGCTGCCCCGACCGGCCGGCTCGGATGCCGATGCCGCGCTGCTGCAGCGCGCCGGGGTCGAGGTGGTCGCCGACCCGTACCTCGAGATCATGCCGCTGCTCGATGCCCCGGCCATGGCAGAGCGGCAGCGCCTCGCCGCACTGCTCCCACTGGCTGCGCTCGTCATCACCTCCGCGCGCGCCCTCGCCGCCTTCGTCGACCACTGCGAGGTGGATCGCCGAGCCATCGTGTACGCGATCGGCAGCACCAGCGCCAGGGCGGCTCGTGATGCAGGTTTCACGGACATCCGCATGCCGGAGGACGGGGCTGACAACGTGGCGCTCGTGCGCCGCATCGCGCGCGACCGACCCACCAGCCTGGTCATCCCGCGCAGTTCCGCCGCGGCTTCTGCGTTCGTCGACGACCTGCGGGCCCTCGGCATCGTCGTGCACGCGGCGGTGCTCTACGCGACGAACCCCGTGGAGCAGGCGCCACCGTCGGTTCCGGCCCTGGCCGCTGGCGACTTCGATGCCGTCATCATGCGCTCCGGCTCGGCCGGTCGAGCGGTCGCACGCTTCGTACCGGTGTGGCCGGCATCGACGCGTGTCATCGCTGCCGGCCGGGCCACGGCCCTGGTCCTGCGCGAGCTCGGCCTACCCGTCTCCGCCATCGCCACCCATCCGGATTCGGCCACGGTCGTCGCGACCGCGCTGCGCACCATCGGAGGAACCCATGATTGACCGTCCACGCAGGCTGCGACAGAGCGCTGTGATGCGCGCCCTGGTCCGGGAGACCCACCTGCGCGCCGATGCGCTGATCCTGCCGATGTTCGTCCGTGACATCAAGGCGCCGGTCGCCATCTCGTCGATGCCCGGCGTCCTCCAGCACTCGTTCGCCTCGCTCACCGCGGCGGCCCTGGAGGCGCAGGCCGCCGGCGTTGCCGGAGTCATGCTCTTCGGCGTCCCCGCCGAGCGGGACGAGACGGGATCCGAGGCCTGCCAGTCCTCCGGCATCCTCTCGCGGGGCCTGCGCGCGATCCGCGATGCCGTGGGTCCCGACTTCATCGTGTGTGCCGACATCTGCCTCGATGAGTTCACGTCACACGGGCACTGCGGCATCCTCACGGCGGACGGCCGCGTCGACAACGATGCGACGCTGCACCATTACGCGGAGATGGCCGTGGTATGTGCGGAGGCGGGCGCCAACATGATGGGGCTCAGCGGGATGATGGACGGGCAGGTGGGCGCGGTCCGCGAGGCACTCGACGCCGCCGGCTTCGACGACGTGGTGATCCTCGCCTACTCCGCAAAGTACGCATCCGCGTTCTACGGGCCCTTCCGGGAGGCGGTGCAGAGCCGTCTCGACGGCGATCGGCGCACCTACCAGCAGGACCCGGCCAATCGCCGGGAGTCGCAACGGGAGGTCATGCTCGACCTCGAGCAGGGTGCCGACATCGTCATGGTGAAGCCCGCGCTTCCATACCTCGACATCATCGCGGACACCCGTGCGGTCTCGGATGTTCCCGTTGCGGCGTATGTGGTTTCCGGCGAATACGCCATGATCGAGGCGGCTGCCGCCAAGGGCTGGATCAACCGCGAGGTGGCCATCATGGAGGCGTTGACGTCCGTGCGCCGCGCGGGCGCGGACATCATCTGTACCTACTGGGCGACGGAGGTTGCCGCATGGCTGAAGCGATGAGCATCAACGGCTCCATGCAATGGCAGGAGCGCGCGGAGCGCGTGATCCCCGGAGGCGTGAGCTCCCCGGTCCGCGCCTTCCGTGCGGTGGGTGGCCATCCCCGCTACTTCGTGACCGGCAAGGGCCCCTACGTCACTGATGTCGATGGCAACGACTACGTCGACTTCGTGCTCTCCTGGGGCCCCATGATCCTGGGCCATGCCGATGACCGCGTGACCTCCGCGGTCGAGCGTGTCATGCGCGGCTCCTCGTCCTTCGGGGCGCCCAACCCGGCCGAGGTGCTGCTCGCGGAGGAGATCGTCGACCGCTACGACGCGGCGGACATGGTCCGCTTCGTGTCGTCCGGGACGGAGGCGGTGATGACTGCGGTGCGGCTTGCCCGCGCCGCCACCGCGCGCCACCTGATCGTGAAGTTCGCCGGCAACTACCACGGTCACAGTGATGCCCTGCTCGTCGCGGCCGGCTCCGGCGTGGTGACGCTCGGCCTCCCCAACTCCCCGGGTGTGACCCCCGGTGCGGTGCAGGACACGATCGTGGTGCGCTACAACGACCGCGCGGCCGTCGAGGAGATCTTCGCCGCGAGGGGTGCGGAGATCGCTGCCGTCATCGTGGAGGCCGTGCCCGCCAACGCCGGCGTGTGCCTCCCGCTCGATGACTTCAACGGCTTCCTCCGCGAGGTGACCGAGCGGCATGGGGCACTGCTCATCATCGACGAGGTGATGACGGGGTTCCGCCTCTCCGCGGCGGGTTGGTATGGACTGCTCAAGCCAGCCTGGAAGCCCGACCTCATCACCTTCGGCAAGGTGATCGGCGGTGGCTATCCGCTTGCGGCACTCGGCGGCAGGCGAGAGGTCATGTCGCTCCTGGCGCCCCTCGGTCCGGTGTACCAAGCCGGCACCCTGAGCGGCAACCCGGTCGCTGCGACGGCCGGCCTGACCACGCTCCTCGCTTGCGACGCCGAGGTCTACGCGGCCTGCGACGCCGCGGCGGCCACTGCCATGCGGCTGCTCGACGGGGCGTTGACGGATGCCGGGGTCCCGCATCGGGTTCAGCACGTCGGCAACCTCTTCTCCTGCTTCTTCATGGATGGCGAGGTCACTGACTTCGACATCGCGCAGCGCCAGGACACCGCCGCCTTCGGGCGCTTCTTCCGCTCCCTGCTCGACCACGGCATCAGCGTCCCGCCCTCCGCCTACGAAGCCTGGTTCGTGTCGTCGACCCATGATGACGCTGCCCTGCAGCGCTTCGCCGACGCCCTGCCTGCAGCCGCCCGTGCGGCCGCGGAGCGCTAGCCGTGGGGCCGCGTCAGGTCGTCGTCATCGGCGGGGGCGTCTCAGGGCTCGCAGCCGCATATGCATTGGGTCGGCTGCCCCATGCGCCCGAGGTCACCGTGCTGGAGGCAGCCCCCCGCCTCGGGGGCAAGATCGACGCGAACGTGGTGGGGGGCCGACTCGTCGATGCCGGGCCCGACGCCCTGCTCATTCGCGACCCCGCGGTGCGGGCCCTGCTCGATGAGCTGGGGCTCAGCGCCTCGATCAAGGCGCCCACCGCGCGGGGGTCCTTCGTGTGGACGCGCGGCGCCCTGCGGCCACTTCCGCCGTCGACGCTCTTCGGGGTGCCGTTGCGCCTGCGCGACCTGGCCCGGTCCGGCATCGTGAGTTGGCCGGGGCTGTTGCGGGCCACCGGGGATTTCGTGCTGCCCCGGATGCGGCATGACGCCGATCCGTCGTTGGGCAGGCTGCTGCGGCCGAGGCTGGGCCGTGAGGTGTTCGACAAACTCGTCGATCCCATGCTCGGTGGCATCTACGCCGGGCGCGCCAACCTCCTGAGTGCTAGGAGCGCGGTACCCGAAGTGGCCGCCGTGTTGGCGCCGGCGCGCAGCGTGTACCTCACCATGCGCGAGAGCGCAGCTCGGCGGCCCACCAGCCCTGCGGGCCCCACGCTGATCAACTTCCCAGGTGGGATGTCGGCCATCATCGAGGCGCTGCAGGCGCGCATCAACGCCGATGTGCACTGCGACTCGGCCGTTGTCTCCGTCACGCGCGGCAAGCGCCGATGGAAGGTCGTGACGGCGGCGGGCCGGACGTTCAAGGCGGACGACATCGTGTTCGCGACGCCTGCGCATGAGACGGCCGCGCTGCTTCGCGCTATCGACGCAATCGCGGCCGACGCCCTGGACGCCATCCCCTACGCCAACGTCGCCAACGTCACCCTCGTCTACCCGGCATCTGCACTCGACAAGTCGTTGCAGGGCACCGGCTTCCTCGTGCCGGCCGTCGACGATCGGTTCATCGTCGGCTGCACCTGGATGGATCAGAAGTGGGGCCGTGCGGTGCTCATCCCGTCCGGCAGCGAAGATCCGATCGGTGATGAAGCGGTGATCATCAGGGCATCCGTGGGCCGGCATGGCGACGATCGATGGGTCACCATGACCGACGAGGAGATCGCCATCCGGACCCATGCCGAACTCGTCCTCTCCATGGGACTCAAGGGCAGGCCGCTGTCGTCCGCAGTGAGACGATGGCCCCACGCCATGCCGCAGTACACGGCAGGGCACGCCGATCGCCTGGCCGCGGCCGAATCGCGGCTGGCACAACATCCGGGCCTGCACCTTGTGGGTGCGGGCTATCGCGGCATCGGCGTGGCGTCCTGCCTCGTCAAGTCGCAAGCCGTAGCCGCCACGATCGGAGCCAATGCATGAGCATCAACTACGACCAGCGCCCGATGCTCGTCTTCTGGGAGACGACCCGGGCCTGCCAGCTCGCCTGCCACCACTGCCGGGCGAGCGCCACGCCGAACACCCTGCCCGGCACGCTCAGTCATGACGAGGGCGTCGCACTCATCGACCAGGTGGCCGGCTTCGGGCGCCCGTACCCCATCCTCGTCATGACCGGCGGCGACTGCCTGCTGCGCGAGGACCTGTGGGAGCTCGTCGAACACGCGAAGGAGCTCGGCATCCCCGTCGCCCTCTCGCCCTCCGTGACTCCCATGCTCACCAATGACGCCATCGATCGCATCGCGACCAGTGGGGTGAATGCCGTGTCGATCTCGCTCGATGGCGCCCGCGCGGAGACGCATGAGGGCGTGCGCGGCATCCCCGGCCACTTCCCCAAGACCCTTGACGCCATCCGCCGGCTGAAGGCGGCCGGCGTGAAGGTGCAGATCAACACGACCGTCATGCGGGACAACGTGGATGAGCTCGCCGAGATCGTGCGCATCCTCATCGACCTCGAGGTGGACATCTGGGAGGTGTTCTTCCTCGTGCACGTCGGCCGTGGCGTGGCCACGGGCGCCTTGACGCCGCAGGAGCACGAGGACGTGTGCCACTTCCTGTGGGACGCCTCGCAGTACGGCTTCATCGTGCGCACCGTGGAGGGCCCGTTCTTCCGACGTGTGGTGAAGACCCGCAGGGAGGGGGGACCGGCGCCGGAGACCGAGCTCTACCAACGCCTTTCCCGCGAACTGCGGGAAGGATGCGGTGAGACCAGGGAGCGCCCTTCGGCGCATACCGCGGCCACTCGTGACGGCAAGGGCATCGTCTTCATCGCCTACGACGGCGAGGTCTACCCCGCGGGCTTCCTGCCCCTCGAGTTGGGCAGCGTGCGTGACAAGCCGCTGGCCGAGATCTACCGGGACACGCCCGTGCTCCAGGACATCCGGGCGTCCCGGTTCTCCGGTCGCTGCGGTGTCTGCGAGTACTCGGACCTCTGCGGTGGCTCCCGTGCTCGCGCCTGGGCGGAGACCGGGGACGTGCTCGGCGAGGACTCCGCGTGCATGTACCAGCCGCTGGTGGTCGCCTGATCCAGGGCGTCGGCATAAAGATGCCGTGAAGACGCGGAGCCGGCGAGCAGGGATTGCGTAATCAGGCCTTCCGATGATGCGCACCGGGGGCGCATCCGGCTAGGAATGTCCCATGGCATCAACGTTGAAGCGCTTCGTGGTCGGCCGCCCCATCGGCAGCGACCGGGCATCGGAGCAACTCATGCCCAAGTGGATGGCCATTCCCATTCTCTGCAGTGACGCGCTCTCCTCCGTCGCATACGCGACCGACGAGATCCTGCTCGTGCTCGGCGTGGGCGGATTGGCGCTCATCGCCAAGGCGCCGTTCGCTGCGGGTGCCGTCATCGCCTTGCTCGTGATCATCGTGATGTCCTACCGCCAGACCTGCTACGCGTACCCCAGCGGCGGCGGCGCCTACGCGGTCTCCCGCGCGAACCTCGGCGTGACGCCGGCGCTCATCGCCGCCAGCTCGCTCATGATCGATTACGTGATGACGGTCGCGGTGTCGATCTCGTCCGGCATCGCCAACTTCGCCTCCGCGTTCCCCTCGATCGCCCCGTACTCGGTGCAGCTGGTGCTCATCTGCATCGCGGTCATCGCCGTGCTCAACCTGCGCGGGGTGCGTGAGTCCGGCACCGCGTTCGCACTGCCGACCTACGGCTTCATCTTCAGCATCCTCGCGCTCGTGGTGTGGGGCGCCTACAAGGTGGTCACGGGTCAGCCGATCGTGGCGCCCACGCAGCCCCTGCACTTCCAGCACGTCGACAACGTCGTCGGCTGGACCATGGCCCTGCTCCTCCTGCGCGCCTTCGCATCGGGCTGCACCGCCCTCACCGGTATCGAGGCCATCAGCAACGCGGTGCCGCACTTCCGCGCGCCGAAGTCCAAGAACGCGTCCACCTCGCTGCTCATCATGATGGGCCTGGCCGTGACCATGTTCGGTGGGACGGCGCTCCTCGCAGCGCACGCCGGCATCAAGATCACCCCCGAGAACTCGATGCTCGGGCTCTCCAAGGATGCCGTGCAGCAGACGGTGCTGGCGCAGTTGAGCTCGGCCATCGGCGGCCAGGGATCGTGGATCTACTACGCGGTGCCGACCTTCACGCTGCTCGTGCTCATCATGGCCGCGAACACCGCGTACAACGGCTTCCCCATCCTCGCCGGCATCCTGGCCCGCGACGACTTCATGCCACGCCAGTTCGCCCGCCGCGGCGACCGCCTCTCCTTCAGCAACGGCATCATCGCGCTCTCGATCGTGGCCGGCTTCCTGGTCTGGATCTTCGACGCGGATGTCTCCAAGCTGATCCAGCTCTACATCCTCGGCGTGTTCCTCTCGTTCACCCTGTCGCAGATCGGCATGGTGCGGCACTGGAACGCCGAGCTCCGCAGCGGGACGAGCACGCTGACGCGCGGCGCCATCAACCGCAAGCGCACGCTGAATGCGGTCGGTGCATTCGCGACCGGCATCGTGCTCGTGGTGGTGCTGTTCACGAAATTCATGCATGGCGCCTGGATCGTCTGCATCGCCATCCCGCTGTTCTACCTGATGATGCGTGCCATCAAGGCGCACTACGTGCAGGTTGATCGAGCGCTCCGCCCGCAGGGCCGCATCACCCTGCCGAGCAACGTCCATGCGGTGGTACTCGTGTCACGCCTGCACGGCCCGGCACTCAACGCGTTGGCATTCGCGCGCGCAACCCGCCCGTCGACGATCGTCGCGCTCACGGTGCAGACGGATCCCCACGACTCGCAGCGGCTCATGGACGAGTGGCGCGATCAGGAGATACCCGTGCCGCTGGTGATCGTCGACTCGCCGTATCGGGAGATCACGCGTCCGATCGTGGAGTATGTCGCCAACGTGCATCGGCACAGCCCGCGCGATGTGGTCTCGGTGTACGTGCCGGAGTACGTGGTCACCCACTGGTGGGAGCAGATCCTGCACAACCAGACTGCGCTGCGCGTGAAGATGCGGCTCCTCCTGCTGCCTGGCGTCATGGTGACGAGCGTGCCGACGCAGCTCTCATCCGTCGGCATTCCGGACGATGCGGCCGCCCAGGTGGCAGGCTAGCCATGTGCAGTTGACGTGGCGGTGGGCGTGGCTGGGGCTGGTGCCCCTCGCCACGCTGCTGCTGCTGCCATTCCGATCAGGCCTCGAGATCGGCACGGTGCTGCTCATCCACCTGATGGCGGTTGTCGTGGTGGCGGTACTCGGCACGGTGGACGCCGCCGCAGTGGCCGCAGTGGTGGCGGTCTCGTTCGTCAATTGGTTCTTCACCCAGCCGTACCACAGCCTGCTCATCGAGGATCCGGCGACCGTCGTGGACCTGTCGGCGTTCCTGTTGGTGGCGCTGACGACCAGCATGCTGTTGCGCCGGTCGAGGTTCTCGGAGGCGCGGGCGGAGCGCATCGCGGAGGAGCGGGAGCAGGTGGTCGAGATCGACCGCGCGCGCAGCACCCTGTTGGCAGCGCTCGGGCACGACCTGCGTGCGCCCATCTCGACCATCAAGGCAACCTCGTCAGGCGTGCTCGCGAAGGACGTCGCCTGGTCACCGGAGGACGTCACAGACGCGTGGCACCTCGTCGAGGAGGAGGCTGACCGCCTGGCCGACCTGCTCTCCA
>DAHWFQ010000003.1:0-21650 GCA_027324895.1 Actinomycetota bacterium
CGCGACCGCCGGCTGCCGATCACCAACCGGTGGCGCGAGACCCGCTGAACCTCCGGGCCGTGTGCCCAGCTCGGCACCGCTGCGCCAGCAGATGACCCGCGTGATGCGATGTGTCGGAGCTCCGCCTGTGTCAGACTTGCCGCATCCGGGGACCCGCACGGGCCTCGAGATGGGAGTCCACCATGTCCGACACCTCGCGTCTCTACGGCGGCGCCTCGCAGGGCCGCATCACCATCTCCGATCTCGCGGAGGCGAAGTCACGCGGCGAGCGTTGGCCAATGCTCACGGCGTACGACGCCACGACTGCCGACATCTTCGATGCGGCCGGTGTGCCGGTGCTGCTGGTGGGCGATTCCGCTGCCACCGTCATCTACGGATACGACAACACCATCCCCGTGACCGTGGATGAGTTGGTGCCCTTGGTGCGCGCGGTGGTACGCGGGTCGAAGCGCGCGATGGTGATCGCCGACCTGCCCTTCGGCTCCTATCAATCATCGATCGCACAGGCGATGGAGACCGCTGCGCGGTTCATGAAGGATGGCATGGCGCATGGGGTGAAGCTCGAAGGTGGGGCCCGCGTCCTCCCACAGGTGCGGGCCATGACGGAGGCCGGCGTCCCGGTGATGGCGCACCTCGGGCTCACCCCGCAATCGGTGCACCAGTTCGGTGGCTACAGGGTGCAGGGTCGCGGCGATGCCGGCGATCGCATCGTCGAGGACGCACTGGCACTGCAGGACGCGGGCGCGTTCTCGTTGGTACTGGAAGTGGTGCCTGCAGAGCTCGCCACCCGGGTCACGAATGCACTGCACATTCCTGTCATCGGCATAGGCGCGGGCAACGGAACGGATGCGCAGGTCCTCGTCTGGCACGACCTCGTCGGCATGACACGCGGACACACTGCGAAATTTGTTCGCGAATATTCGCGCGTCTCGGATGTCATCGCAGATGCGGTGCAGCGATGGGCTGACGATGTCGCGAGTGGCGCGTACCCCGACGAGTCGCACACCTACCACTGACGCAATCACTCCAGCGACCTCCGCTTTGCCCATTGTTTCCAACAGGTTTTCGCTTTCGCTGATTGCGTGTCTTCGGTCGACGCCCTGGTGCGGCGGTTGCAGTTGCGATGGATGCGCGATGATGCATGACCCAACGCACAACCAATGTGCGCGCACTTCGCAATCCGACACTCCGAGGCGAGGCTCGCGGAATGCTTCGCAAATTCCGATCGATGTGTCATCGTTTGCTTAGTCGCCCTATGTCGGGGGCGCCAAGTTTCTGGAGGACATATGGCAGTGGCTAAGAAGGCTGCTCCGAAGAAGGCCGTCGCCAAGAAGGCCGTCGCGAAGAAGGCTGCACCGAAGAAGGCCGCAGTCAAGAAGGTTGCCGCCAAGAAGGCTGCACCCAAGAAGGCAGTTGCCAAGAAGGCTGCACCGAAGAAGGCTGCTGCTCCGAAGAAGGCCGCCGTCAAGAAGGCTGCCCCGAAGAAGGCTGCTGCTCCGAAGAAGGCCGCGGCCAAGAAGGTCGTCAAGGCCGCTGCTCCGAAGAAGGCCGTTGCCAAGAAGGCCGCCCCGAAGAAGGCTGTTGCCAAGAAGGCCGTTGCCGCGAAGTAGGCAACCGAATCAAGGCTCTCGAGGGCCCGCGTCATGACGGCGCGGGCCCTCGCATTTGTACACTGCACGACATGCCCTTGGTTCCTGGAGTCGTCTCCCCCCGCCGTGCCGTGCCGACCTCGATCCGCCGCCCCGAGTACGTCGACCAACCTTCGCCCGCGCCGTACACCGGGGGCTGGATCCAATCGCCTGAGACGATCGACGCCATGCGCATCGCGGGCGGCATCGCGGCACGCGCCATGGCCGAGGCGGCGGCACTGGTCGCCCCCGGGGTGACGACCGATGAACTCGATCGGGTGGCCCACATGTACATGTGCGACCATGGCGCATACCCCTCGACGCTCGGCTATCGCGGCTTCCCCAAGAGCATCTGCACCTCCATCAACGAGGTCATCTGCCATGGCATCCCGGACACGACCAGGCTCCAGGACCGCGACATCGTCAACATCGACATCACCGCCTTCATCGGGGGTGTGCACGGGGACACCGACGCGACCTACCTATGCGGTGACGTCGACGAGGAGTCCAGGCTGCTGGTCGAGCGCACCGAGGAGTCCCTGCGTCGCGCCATCGCCGTGGTGCGTCCCGGGCGTCCGCTGAGCGTCATCGGGCGCGTCATCGAGGCCTACGCGGCGCGCTTCGGCTACGGCGTGGTGCGCGACTTCACCGGCCACGGCATCTGCTCCGCCTTCCACAACGGCCTGGTCGTGCCGCACTTCGACGACGAGCGCTACGACACCATCATGGAAGCGGGCATGACGTTCACCATCGAGCCCATGCTGACGCTCGGCACCTACCAGTGGGATCTCTGGGCGGACGACTGGACGGTCGTGACCAAGGACCGGAAGCGCTCGGCCCAGTTTGAACATACGCTCGTAGTCACCGAGACCGGAGCGGAGATCCTGACCCTGCCATGACCACGACACTGTGCATCGACATCGGTGGTAGCGGCCTCAAGGCCGCCCTCTGCAGCCTTGACGGCACCATGATCAGCGAGCGCGTGAAGGTGAAGACGCCCTACCCCTGCCCGCCGGAACGACTGGTGAGCAGCCTGCTCAACCTGGTCCAGGACCTTGGCGACTACGACCGGGTGTCGGTCGGGTTCCCAGGGCTCGTGCGCAACGGGGTGGTGAGCAACATCCCCTCGCTGTCTCGGCGCTCCTATGCCGGCGAGACGGACCCCAAGCTGGTCGAGCGCTGGCACGGATTCGACCTCCAACAGGCCCTGCAGGAGGCATTCGACAAGCCCCTCCGCTTGGCGAACGACGCGGACGTGCAGGGTGCGGCCGTGGTTGAGGGCCACGGCTTCGAATTCGTGATGACCTTGGGTACCGGCATCGGCACCGCCGTCTTCCAGGATGGCAAGCTCATCCCCCACCTCGAGTTGTCACATGCGCTCTACCGGACGGACACCGATTTCGATGCCGCCATCGGGAACTCGGCCCGCAAGGAGATCGGGAACGATCGCTGGGTGACGCGCGTGCTCAAGGCGATCGCGATCTTCGACGCCTTCCTGTTCTTCGATCAGTGTCACATCGGAGGCGGGAATGCGGTCCGGCTCGCGGAGGTCGATCTGCCGCCGCGTTGCCGTCTCGTCTCCAACACCGCGGGTCTGCTCGGTGGCGTGCGCCTGTGGGAGCACACCAACTAGGTCGTCCGTCTCGCCCGCTGGGCACGGGATGAGCGCCGCCTCGTGGCTAAACTTCCGGCATGACGCGCTGGCTCTCACATGATGAGCAGGTCCTTTGGCGGTCCTGGCTCACGGCCATCACGCTTGTGCCTGAGGTGCTCGGGCGAGACCTGCAGGAAGCCCATGGACTCACCTTGGCCGACTACGACATCCTCGTGCGCCTCTCGGAGTCCGGCGACCACGCCCTGCGCATGAGCGAACTCGCGCACAAGACGCTCGTCTCACGCTCACGCCTGACCCATCAGGTCGATCGCATGGAGCGTGCGGGACTGGTGCTCCGGCAGGTGTGCGAGGAGGACGGGCGAGGGTTGCGTGCAGTCATGACGGACACGGGCTGGCAACTGCTGCAGACAGCAGCGCGGGACCACGTCGAGTCGGTGCGCCGTCGCTTGGTCGATGTACTGACCCCCGAGGAGTTCAAGGCCCTGGGCGAGGCCTCGGCGAAGCTGGTGGAGGCACTGGGCGCAACCGTCGAGATCCCGAATCCGTGACGGTTCGGCTGCCCTTCCGCATCGATCACCGGCTCGAGGTTCGCGACGGTGCGGGCACGCTCGCTCGCGCAGGCACGATCTCGACCCCGCACGGCGACATCCCGACGCCTGCCTTCATCCCGGTCGGCACCAAGGCCACGGTGAAGTCCGTCCTGCCCGAGGCCATGGCCGACCTCGGCGCCCGGGCCATCCTGGCAAACGCCTATCACCTGTACCTGCAGCCCGGCCCGGACATCGTCGATGCCGCCGGCGGGCTGTCGAAGTTCATGAACTGGCCCGGCCCCACCTTCACGGACAGCGGTGGCTTCCAGGTGCTGTCGCTCGGGGTGGGCTTCAAGAAGGTCCTCGCGATGGACGTGGAGGGGCGCGAGGACGACGAGGTCATGGCCGAGGGCAAGGACCGTCTCGCGCATGTCGACGAGGACGGCGTGACCTTCAAGTCCCACATCGACGGGTCCATGCACCGCTTCACCCCCGAGGTGTCGATGCAGGTGCAACATCAGCTCGGCGCTGACATCATGTTCGCCTTCGACGAGTGCACGACGCTCATGAACACCCGTGGCTACCAGGAGCGATCCCTCAACCGCACCCTCGCCTGGGCTCGGCGCTGCGTCACGGAGCATGAGCGACTCACTGGGGAACGAACCTGCAGGCCCTATCAAGGGCTGTTCGGCGTGGTGCAGGGGGCGCAGCATGAGGACCTCCGACGCAAGGCGGCACGCGACCTGGCCGCCATGGGCTTCGACGGCTTCGGGATCGGCGGGGCGCTGGAGAAGCACCGACTCGGCACCATCGTGCGCTGGGTCAGCGAGGAACTCCCCGAGGACCGTCCGCGCCACCTGCTCGGCATCGGGGAGCCCGAGGATTTCTTCACTGCGATCGAGAGCGGCGTCGACACCTTCGATTGCGTGAGCGCGTCGCGGGTGGCGCGCAACAGCGCCGTGTACACACGGACCGGCCGCTTCAACCTGATGGCCGCGGCGCATCGGCGATCCTTCGTGCCCATCGAGGAGGACTGCGCCTGCTACACGTGCACCCACTACACGCGGGCCTACCTCCACCACCTGCTGCACAGCAGGGAGATGCTCGCCGCGACCCTGGCGACGATCCACAACGAGCACTTCATCGTCGGGCTGGTGTCGAGCATCCGCAGCGCGATCATCGACGGCACCTACTGGGATCTGCGCGCCGAGTTCCTCGGCCGCTACGTCAGGCCGGGAGCGGCACCAGCGCGCATTGCCAGGTGACGGAGGTCCGCCCAGACGACCCTGCAGGGCCCGGGCAGGCATCGGGTGGTGGGCAGCAAGCTCAGACCCAGGGCACGTATGTGTGCTCGTGGCGCTTGAGCCAGTTGATCACGCGGTAGGTCACGGGCAGCATCAACACCTCGACGCCCACCTTGTAGAAGTAGCCGGTGAGCACGTAGTTCGCGAACTCCGCGCCGGTGATCACGCCGAAGAAGGCGACGGTGCAGAAGATGAAGGTGTCGGTCAGCTCCCCGACCGCCGTGGATGACACCAGGCGCAGCCACAGCTTCGGTTCCCTCGTCCGCGCCTTGATCTTCACCAGGACCAGGGAGTTCAGCAGCTCGCCGAACAGGAATGCCGTGAGGCTGGCCCCCACGATGCGCGGGATGAAGCCCACGACCGACGCGTACGTGTCCGCCGGGATGCCACCGGGTGCTGCCGGCAGCTCCGTCACAACCCAGAAGCAGAGGGCGGCGACGAGTTGCAGGAGCATGGCCGTGTAGATGGCTCGCCGGGAGTTCCTGAAGCCGTAGATCTCGGCCAGGATGTCGTCGACGATGTACGTCATCGGGAAGAGGATCGCGCCACCGTCGAACACGAGCGGCCCGATCTGGATGAGTTTCACGGCTCCGATGTTCGAGATGAGCAGCAGCGCGCAGAAGACAGCGACCACCGTCGCGTAGTACGTGTGCTCCTTGCGCGAATTCGTTGCGATGGCTTCGCTGGTTGCGGCGTCGAGTGTCACATGGCGAAGTGAAGCAGGGCAGCGGCGGATCCGCACCTACCTGCCGCAGTCACCTTCGCCACTGCCCGCCTGGGTGTGTGCGCGGCGCTTCCCGGTCCCCTCCCCGCCCGGGTCTACGCTCGAACGGAGCTCCGAAGGGGGTACGAGGTGGCGTCCATCAGCGTCAGGGATCTCACAGTGGAGCGCGGACCCAACGTGGTGCTCGCGGGCTTCAGTGTTGACATCGAACCCGGTCGGCTGACCGGCTTGGTCGGGCCCAGTGGCGGCGGCAAGACGACGCTCATGCGCTCGATCGTCGGCGTGCAGCGCATCGTCTCCGGGGAGGTCACCGTGCTCGGCGAGCCCGCCGGGAGCATGTCGCTGCGGCACAAGGTCGGCTACCTCACGCAGTCGCCATCGGTCTACGGCGATCTCACGGTGCGCGAGAACCTCGAGTACTTCGCGCAGGTGCTGGGTGTCGATGCCACGCGCATCCCCCTGGTCATCGACACCGTGGAGTTGAACCACCGCGCAAGCGCACGGGTCTCCTCGCTCTCGGGAGGTGAGCGCTCGCGCTGCTCCCTCGGCATCGCGCTCCTCGGCCAACCACCGGTGCTCGTGCTCGATGAGCCCACGGTCGGACTCGATCCTGTGCTCCGGCGCGACCTGTGGGCGCTCTTCCGCCGTCTCGCGGACGCGGGGAACACGGTGCTCGTGTCCAGCCATGTCATGGACGAGGCCGAGCGGTGCGACCATCTGCTCCTCCTCCGTGACGGCAGACTGCTTGCGGACGAGGGAATCCCCTCGCTGCTCGCACGCACGCACACCACCAACGTGGAACAGGCGTTCCTCGCCCTCATCGACGGAGCTGCGGCATGAACCGGACCATCGGCACCGCGACCCGCGTCCTCAAGCAACTGCGGCACGACCATCGCACCATGGACCTGCTCATGATGGTCCCCGTGCTGCTCATGGCGCTGATCTCGTGGATCTTCCCGAAGCCCGTGTTCGACCACATCGGGCTGGCCATGCTCGGCATCTTCCCCTTCATCACCATGTTCCTCGTGACGAGCATCTCGACGCTCCGCGAACGGCAGTCGGGCACGCTGGAGCGACTGCTTTCGATGCCACTGCGCAAATTCGACTTCATCATCGGGTACCAGCTTGCCTTCGCCGTGCTTTCGCTCGTGCAATCGGTCCTGGCAGTCGGAGTGGCCGTGTGGCTGCTCGACCTGCAGTTCTCGGGGCCCAAGTGGATGGCGATCCTCGTCGCCATGTCGGTGGCGCAACTCGGCACCGCGCTGGGGCTGGCCCTCAGCGCCCTGGCACAGACCGAGTTCCAGGCCGTGCAGTTCCTGCCTGCCGTGATCATCCCGCAACTCTTCCTCTGCGGACTGGCCATCCCCCGCGACCAACTCAACGACGTGCTGCGCCCGATCAGTGACGTGCTGCCGCTCTCGTACGCGGTCGACGTGCTCAACGGCGTGTCCGACGAGCCCACGTTGTCCAGCCAGACCTGGGAGAAGTTCGGCGTCATCTGGGCCTTCGTGGTCGGGTTCATCGTCATCGGCTCGCTCACGCTCAAGCGGCGAAGCATCTGAGCCGCCTGCACCCGCCATTGCCCGGTGACCCAGGCCCGCGCTCAGCAGCGGCCGGGCCGCGGGCCACCGGCCCGAAATCCTGCCGTGCAATGATGCCGCCATGACGCGCAACCTCGTGTTGATGGGCTCCGGCGAGACCAGCCCCACCATGGTCACGACGCACAAGCGCCTGCTCGTCGATGTGCCGTTCACAACCGGCGCGGCCATCACCCTGGACACGCCGTATGGCTTCCAGGAGAACGCGGATGAGCTCACCGACCGCGTACAGCGCTACTTCCTCGAATCGGTCGGCCGCAACGTCGATGCGGCCACCCTGCGATCGGTCAGCGTTCCCGCTGCGACCGTCGCCACCGCCATCGAGTCGCTCCGCCGTGCCCACTGGGTGTTCGCGGGTCCGGGGAGCCCTTCCTACGCCCTGCGGGTGTGGCGGGAGACCGGTGCCACCGCCGCCTTCGAGGCGGTGCTCTCGCGCGGCAGCGTCGTCTTCGCCTCGGCGGCCGCGCTGACGGCCGGCGCATTCACCATGCCGGTGTACGAGATCTACAAGGTGGGTGAGGACCCGCGGTGGTTGCAGGGCCTCGACTTCCTCGGCCGCGCCACCGGGTTAAGGGCTGCTGTCATCCCGCACTTCGACAATGCCGAGGGCGGTACGCATGACACGCGCTTCTGCTATGTCGGGGAGCGACGGCTCGCCCTGCTCGAATCCCAGTTGCCCGACGATTGCTTCGTGCTCGGCATCGATGAGCACAGTGGGGTGCGGATCGACCTCGACGCGCAACGTGTCCATGTGTTCGGCCGTGGCGGGATGACGGTGCGCATGGGCGGGCGCATGTGGGTCGTGCCCGCAGGGAGCGAGGTCTCTGTCGCTGAAGTGGCCGACCGCGCTGGCACACGACTGACGACCTCGGAGACCTCGATACCGACGGTCTGGGATGACACCCAGGTGCACTCACTGCTCGACGAGGGCCGCGTGAAGGATGCCGTCGACGCGCTCCTCGCGCTTGACGGTGTGGACCGCGATGCCAGCACCCGGGCGGCCGTGCACTCGCTGATCCTGCACCTGGGGCAGGTGGCGGCCAGCCCCAGCGTCGACATCGTCGGCATCGTCGGCCCCTACATCGAGGCCCTGCTCGCCGCACGTGCGTCTGCGCGCAGCCACGGCTTCTGGGCGGAGGCGGACGAGATCCGCGCCCGCCTCAACGACCTGCGTGTCACCATCGTCGACCGGCCCGACGGCTCCAGCTGGAGCATCGGCTGAGGCCCGTCAGGCGACGGCGACGTCCTCGCACATGTGCAGGAGCGTCGACACCGTCGTCAGGTTGCGAGCGGTGCCACCTCCGAAGCGCAGCAGGTCTGCGGCGAGCCGGCTCCGCGCGAACCCATTGGGGGTGTGCAGGTAGATCACGCGACCGGCGCGAACGGCCCTGTCGGTGGATGCAGAGCCGGAGGCGAGCGCGGGCGACCGCGTCAACGCCGTCTCGGCATCGGACGCCTGCGCGTGCACGATGAGGTGCACGGCGGTGGCGGCCTCACCCCGGAACGGCACCCCGGCAACCGCGGCCTGCAACTCTGCGCGTGGGACCACGACGATCGGCACCTGCAGGCTGAATCGCTGGGCGAGGACACGGTGCACGAGCAGGCCGATCGAATCCGGTGCGGCGCCATCCACGGCGGTGCACACGATGTTGCCCGTCTGGATGTAGGTGCGCACGTCGTGCAGCCCTGCTTCCGAGAGCGCGGCACGCAATTCGGCCATGGGCAAGGGGTTGCGGCCCCCAAGGTTGACCCCGCGCAGCAGAACCACGCACGCCTGCGCACCGCCCATTGATCAACCTCCGTCGCAGCATTGTGCCGCGCAGATGCGTCGCTGTCTGCCCCCCGCGACTCGTAGCGAGGCAATCCTGCGCCGGAGTGAGCGTCCGCCGTGCGCCTGCTGGCGCCACAACCTACGCGCGCGTAACTTGGGGCCCTGCCGCGATCCGTGGGTCCAGTGCTCGCGGGCGGCTTCGAAGGGGAATCGGCAATGGCGCAGGATCGACCGTGGCTGGCCCACTACGCGCCGGACGTTCCCGCCGATGCCACGATCCCCGATGGATCCCTGTTCGACATCCTGGTCAATGCGGCAAGGGTCGATCCGGGTCGCGTGGCCCTCGACTTCATGGGCGCCACCACCACCTATGCCGAGCTCCACGCACAGGTCCTGCGCGCGGCCGGGGCGCTGCACAACCGTGGCATCCGTGCCGGAGATCGCGTCGCCATCGTGCTTCCGAACTGCCCGCAGCATGTGGTGGCCTTCTACGCCGCGCTGCGCCTCGGCGCCATCGTCGTCGAGCACAATCCGCTGTACACGCAGCCCGAACTCGCACACCAGTTCGCCGATCACCAGCCGCGGGTCATCATCGCGTGGGACGTGGTTGCGGGTTCCGCGGCCACTGCGGCAAATGGCGCGCCAGTGGTCGCCGTCGACATGTCAAGATCGCTTCCGCTCACCAAGCGACTCCTGCTGCGCGTGCCCGTGGCCAAGGCGCGCGCCACTCGGGCCGCCATGACGAAGCACGCTGAGGGCCTGCAGACCTGGCGCGAGTTCCTCGCCGGCGCGAGCCCGATCGCCGACGACATCCTCGCACCAGGGCCCAACGACATCGCACTGCTGCAGTACACCGGCGGGACCACCGGCGTCCCCAAGGGCGCGATCCTCACCCACCGAAATCTCGTTGCGAATGCTGCGCAATCCGTGGCCTGGGTCCCCATGCTCACCCCCGGCAAGGAGACCTTCTATGCGGTCCTGCCCATGTTCCACGCCTACGGCCTCACCCTCTGCCTCACTACGGCGATGATGATGCGCGCAACCGTCGTGCTCTTCCCGAAGTTCGACCCGGACATGGTCATCGAGGCCATGCGACGCCGGCCGTGCACATTCCTGCCCGGCGTACCGCCGATGTATCCGCGACTGGTGGAAACGGCGGGCCGCAAGCACAGCGATCTCACCTCCGTCAAGGTGGCCTTGGCAGGCGCCATGTCGCTGCCCCCGGGCATCGTCGAGCAGTGGGAGCGCGTGACCGGGGGCCTGCTCATCGAGGGCTACGGCATGACAGAGTCCTCGCCGATCTCCGTCGGCAATCCCATCTCAGGCGCGCGACGACCGGGCTCCATCGGGATTCCATACCCCTCGACGCGCATCCGCGTGGTGGACCCGCTCAATCCCTACGCGGAGGTGCCCCCGGGCACCGCGGGTGAGTTGCTCGTTCAGGGCCCGCAGGTGTTCGTCGGCTACTGGAACCGCGCCGAGGAGACGGCGGCCACACTGCTCCCGGAGGGCTGGCTGCGAACCGGCGACGTCGTCGTCCAGGACGAGGACGGATTCCTGCACATCGTCGATCGCATCAAGGAACTCATCCTGGTGGGCGGCTTCAACGTGTACCCCTCCGAGGTGGAGGCGGCGCTCAGCACGCTGCCCGGAGTGGCGGAGGTCGCTGTCACGTCGCTCCCCGAGGGCGACCACGAGATCGTGGCCGCCGCCGTCGTGGCGACAGCCGGTGTGACGCTGGATCCCGAGGCCCTACGCCAGGATTGCCGTCGCATGCTCACCGCGTACAAGGTGCCGCGTCGCATCGCATTCGTCGACGCCCTCCCGCGCTCGGTGGTGGGGAAGGTGCTTCGCGCCAAGGTGCGCGAGCAGCTCCTCGCGCGCCCGTCATGAAGCCGGTCAGGGCCCTACGGTCGCGATGAGCTCCTGCTCCAGGGCGTTGGCCGCGGCATTGAGTCCTGCGACGTAGCGTGTGAGCCTCGCCTCGTCATAGCGCTGTGCCGGCATGGAGATCGAGATGCCGGCGGCGGCGCCGCCGTTCCAGCGCAGTGCCCGTCCGATGGCGACCAGCCCCTGCTCCGTCTCGCCCAGGTTGATGGCGAAGCCTCGACCGCGGATGCCGACCAGTTCCGCCTCCAGCCGGGCGCGGGGGGGCAGGTCCCGCAATTGCATCTCCTCCATGTCGATGTAGGTGCGCTCGAGGCGCTCGGGAGGCAGGTGCGCCAGCATCGCCTTCCCCGCCGAGGAGAGGTGGGCCGGCTGCACCATGCCCTCGCGATTGCCCACGCGGGGAAGGCGCGCTGCCTCCACGGTGGCGACGAAGCGCACATGACTGCCCGACAGGATCTGCAACTGCGTCGACTCCTGCAGGTGATCCGTGAGCCGCTGCAAGTGCGGCAGGGCGATGGAGCGTAGGCGCGCGGCATGCTCGAAGTCCGTGGGACCCATGGCGAGGAGCGGGCCCGGCAGGTAGACGCGGTCCGCGTCCTGCACCGCGAAGTCGCGGTAGACGAGCATGGAGAGCAGGCGGTGCGCGGTCGAACGGGCGACGCCCAGTCGCTTCGCCGCCGCCGAGACGGTGATCGGTCCCTCGACGTGCAGGATGATGGCGAGGCGCAGCGCGTGGTCCACGCTGGCGATCCAGTAGGCGGGCTTGTTCTTCACAGCAGAATCTCCTGTCGGGACTTAGGTCCCGTGTCGCACCCTTCGCCTGTGACCAACCTAACAACCTCCCTGGGCCTTAAGCCCCGTTCAGCCTGGCTCGTCGTAGCCATCACCTGGAGCATCGTCGTCTTCGACGGCTACGACCTCATTGTGTACGGCACCACCGTGCCCGCGCTCATGCATGCGTTCAACCTCACGCCCCCGGAAGCCGGATTCATGGGCAGCCTGGCCTTCCTCGGCATGGTGATCGGTGCCACCGGCGCCGGCGTCATGGCCGACCGCCTGGGCCGCCGCCGCAGCATCCTGCTCTCGACCACCGTGTTCTCGGTGTTCACCATCGCCTGCGGACTCGCGGCCGACAAGTACACCTTCGGCCTCTTCCGCGTGCTGGCCGGCATCGGGCTGGGCGGCCTGGTGCCCTCCGCCAATGCCCTCACGGCTGAGTTCGTCAGTCGCGCCAAGCGCTCGATCGTGTCGACGATCATGATGTCCGGTGTCCCCGTCGGCGGCACCCTGGCCGCGTTCATCGCCATTCCCGTGCTGCGCTCGTACGACTGGAAGTGGATGTACTTCATCGCAGCCGTCGGACTGGTCGTGATCCTGCCCATCGTCCACTTCCTGCTCCCGGAATCCGCCGTGTGGCTGCACGCCCACGGTCGCACGGCGGAAGCCCTGCAGGTGGCGAGGCAGTACGGGCTCGATCTCCGTGAGGAATCCGAGCAGCACGGGCACGCAGAGAACGTGAAGCCGACCTTCACGAGCATCCTGCGCAAGCCCTACGGCTTGGCCTCCCTGATGTTCCTGCTCTCGACCTTCGCCGTGATGTTCACCTGGTACGGCCTGGCCACCTGGATCCCCAAGCTCATGCAGGGCGACGCGACCAAGTACAACATGGGCAATCCGCTGTACTTCCTGGTCGCCCTCAACCTGGGCGCCGTCATCGGCTCCTTCGTCACAGCTTGGGGCGGCGTGCGCTTCGGCGCCGTGCGCAGCGGTGTCGTAGCCGCCCTGGGAGCAGCGGTCGGGCTCGGCTACCTGTTCGTGGTGCAGCCGCACACCGTGGCGCCCATCTACACAGCCTTCGTGTTCGCCGGCATCGGCACGCACGGCACCCTCTGCCTCATCCTCGCCGCCATCGCCTCTCACTACCCGCCGCGCCTGCGTGGCACGGGTCTGGGCTTCTCGTTCGGCATCGGTCGCATCGGCGCCGTCATCGCCCCCTATGCGGGCGGCTATCTGGTGACGAGCAGCGCACTCGGTGGCAATCCGGTGTCGCGCAACATGTTCGCCTTCGCGGGCGCCGCGCTCACCGCCGCGGTGCTGCTCCTGGTCACGGAGATTGCGACGAAGCGCTCGTCCCTCAACTCCGTGCTTGCCGTCGACGCGTCCGCGGCAGACCTGCTGGTGCACTGATGAGCGCCACCACCACCCAGGAAACGAACGCCGTGTCTACCACCGATGATTTCATGTTGCCGGTGCGGTTCCCGGCGCAGCCGGTTGGCGGGCAGCCTCAGCCGAGCGCAGCCCTGGATGAGTTGTATCGGGGGTTCGATAAGCAGTCGTTGGTGCCGTTGTGGACGCAGATTGAGGGGTTGATGCCGTCGGTGCCGCAGTCCAAGGCGCAGCCGCACTTGTGGGAGTGGAAGGAGCTGATCGCGCTCGCCCGTGCCTCGGGTTCGCTGGTGCCGGTGGGTCGTGGTGGTGAGCGGCGGGCGATCGCGTTGGCGAACCCGTCGCTTAATGGTCGTCCCTACGTCTCGTCGACGTTGTGGTGTGCCATTCAGTACCTGATGCCCGGTGAGGTGGCGCCGTGGCATCGGCATACGCAGCACGCCTTCCGTTTCGTGGTCGAGGGGGAGGGGGTGTGGACGGTGGTGAACGGCGATGAGGTGCCGATGCGGCGTGGGGACTTCCTGCCCCAAGGGGGTTGGAACTGGCATGCGCATCACAACCCGTCTTCGACGCCGATGGCGTGGATCGACGGTCTGGACATTCCGTTCGCCTATGAGACGGAGTCGACGTTCTTCGACTTCGGCGACGATGAACTCGAGCAGCAGCGGGGACCGGAGCGTTCGCGTTCGGAGCGGCTGTGGGGCCATCCGGGGCTGGCGCCGTTGTCGCAGTTGGGGTCCACGGCGGGTTCGCCGTTGCTGGCCTATCGCTGGCAGGACACCGATGCGGCGCTGCGTGAGCAGTTGCTCATCGAGGAGGAGGGGTATGCGGTGACCGTGGAGCCGGGGCATGCTGCCGTCCGCTACACCAACCCCACGAACGCCAGGGACATCGCGCCCACCATGCGCACGCAGATGCACCGCATCCGTCGGGGCACCGAGACGGCGCCTGTCAGGTCGGTGGGCACCCGCGTCTTCCAGGTGTTCGACGGCGCCGCTTCCGTGAAGGTCGGCGACTTCTCGTGGTCGGCGACGCGGGGTGACATCTTCGTGGTGCCGTCCTGGAAGTCCTTCAGCGTGAAGTCTGAGGCGGGAGCGAGCGATTCCGACTCCGGTGCCCTGGACCTCTTCGAGTTCTCCGACGCCCCCATCTTCGAGGCCCTGGGCCAGTACCGCACCATCACGGAAGGCTGACAGCGATGAAGCTCGCCACCATCAGGACCGCAACAGGGACCCGCGCGGTCCGTGTCGAGGGCGACGGGTTCGTCGACCTGGGCTTCACCGACCTCGGTGCCCTGCTGAACCAGGACGACTGGCAGGCACTCGCCGCTATGGACGGTGCCGCCATCGAGAGCCTCGGCTTCGCCGCATTGATCCCACGCCCGGGCAAGGTGCTCTGTCAGGGCTTGAACTACCGCAGCCACCTGGCGGAGATGGGACGCGAACTCCCGCAGCACCCCACCCTGTTCGCCAAGTACCCCGAAGCGTTGATCGGCGCCAACGACGACATCTGGCTGCCCCCGGAATCGGCGCAGGTCGACTGGGAGGCCGAACTCGCCATCATCATCGGTCAACGCGTCCGGCGCGCCCAGGGCGCCCAAGCCGAAGCCGCCATCGCCGGCTTCGCCGTCATCAACGACGTCACCATGCGCGACTGGCAGTACCGGTCGCTGATGTGGCTGCAGGGCAAGACCTGGGAACACTCCACCCCCTTCGGCCCCTACCTCGTCACCCCCGACGAACTCCCCGGCCGCACCCGTCCCGCCCTCGACCTGCACGCAGACGTCGACGGCGAGACCGTGCAACAGGCCAACACCTCCGACATGGTCTTCGACCCCGTCGCCCTCGTCGCATACGCCTACACCATCCTCACCCTGCAACCCGGCGACGTCATCGCCTGCGGCACCCCCGGCGGCGTCGGCCACGCCCGCAAACCCGAGCGCTACCTGACCGCCGGCCAGACCCTCACCACCGAAATCAGCGGCCTCGGCCGCTCGAATGCCACGACCATCAACGAGGAGATCTGAAATGACGCGCACACTGATCGACGGCGTCCGCTGGATGACGCGCGGCACCGAACTCATCCAGGAGGGCATGTCACGACTCAGCGACGATCAGATCGCCGAAGCCTCCGTGCTCGACAATTGGACCCGCAAGCACCTGGTGGCACACATCGCCGCCAACGCCGACGCGCTTCGCAACCTCGTGCACTGGGCCAGGACCGGCGAGGAGCGACCGATGTACTCCTCACCCAGCCAGCGCAATGAGGACATCGAGGCCGGATCCACCCGCCCGGCAGCCGAACTGCGCGCCTGGGTACTCGCTTCCGCCCACGCCCTGGGCGAGGACGTGGCGTCGCTCACTGCCGAGCAGTGGAGCCGTGAAGTCGTCACCGCACAAGGGCGAACCGTTCCCGCGTCGGAGATCCCGTGGCTTCGGTCGCGCGAGGCACTGGTGCACGCGACCGACCTCGGTGCCGGCGTGACCTTCGCGGACCTGCCGCAGGACTTCCTGTCGGCACTCGCGCAGGACATCGTGGACAAGCGCTCCGCGGCCCAGGATGGCCCCGCCATCGCGCTCACCGCCATCGACACCGGTGAGCGCTGGTCCCTCTCGGGATCGAGCGACGGCACCGAAGTGCAGGGGCGGCTCGCGGACATCGTGGCCTACCTCGCCGGACGTCCGCACGACGAACTCACCACCCCCACGGGAGCAGCATTGCCGGCACTCTCCAAGTGGCTCTGACCCAACGCCGACAAGGAGGCACATCGTGATGGACGCAAATCCGAAGGTCGACGTCGTCGTCGTCGGTGGTGGCATTGCCGGGCTCGCCTCGGCGTTCGCCCTGAGCCGGCAGGGCTTGAAGGTCCGCCTGCTCGAGCGCCAGTCGGAGTTCGGCGAAGTCGGGGCCGGCATGCAGATCGGCCCCAACTGCAATCGCATCCTCGATCAGTGGGGACTGCTCGATGAGGTCATCTCGCTGGGTGTCGTCCCGGACAACCTCATCGCCCGCGATGGCATCAACGGCGAGGAACTCACGCGCCTGGACCTTGCCGACATGCGCGAGCGCTATGGATTCCCCTACGTCGTCATCCACCGCAGCGACCTGCACGCAACCCTGTTGCGCGCCTGCCGGCGCTCCGGTGTCGACCTCGTGAACAATGCGAAGGTGACGGGCTACGAGAATCTCGATGGCGGCGCGCGCGTGCTCGGCGACGGCTGGTCCGAGGAGGCGGAGGTCGTCATCGCTGCCGACGGCATCCGCTCGGTCGCCCGACCGCTGCTCGTGGACGATGAGCCCCAGAACTCCTCGTACGTGGCATACCGCGCGGCCATCCCCGCCGAGGTCACGCAGCAGCTCCATGTGTCCCTGAACGATGTCGTGGTCTACATGGGACCGCGCAACCACATGGTGCAATACCCGCTGCGCTCTGGTGAGATGTTCAACCTGGTCGAGGTCTTCCAGTCCGAGAAGGCCTTGGAGGGCAAGGCTGATTGGGGCACGCCAGACGAGATGGACGCGGCGTTCTCGGAGAACCATCCCGACGTCAGGGCCGCCCTCGAGCACATGTGGCGCGACCGCTGGTGGCGCATGTTCGATCGCAAACCGATCATGGACTGGGTGAACGGACGCATTGCCTTGCAGGGCGACGCTGCGCATCCGCCGCTGCAGTACCTGGCCCAGGGCGCCATCATGGCGATCGAGGACGCCTGGGTGCTGTCGGAATGGGTGGGTCGCGTAGGCGTCACCGGTGGAGCTGCCACGGGCACGCCCAGCGGCGTCGACTGGGATGAGGTGCTGCGTCGCTACAACGCCGTGCGCCCGCAGCACTGCAAGCGCATCCTCGAGACCGGCCATCCCTGGGGCGAGCTCTGGCACGTCGTCGGCGAGGAGCGCGAGTGGCGCAACGCGGTGTTGAAGGCCCGGGACATCCACGACTACTCCTTCGTGGACTGGCTGTACACGCGCACGGCGATGACGCCCGAGGAGGAGATGCCCATGTTCCCCACCTGGCAGGGCTCCTGGGATTCGGTCTCTGCGTAGCGCGGCCCGGACGCGCTCCGCAGGGTTCTCGGCATACGGCGCGGCCATGGGGCCATGCTTGCCCCGACTATCCTCGGCGCGGAGGCACACATGTCTGAGGTCATTGAAGAACGGCTCGACGCCGAGTACACGAGGGCACTGGCGGAGGTCACGCCTGCCGATCTCGCGGCCCTCGTGCCGCACATCGAGCGCTTCGGCCTCGCGGGCGACCTCGACGCGATCGTGCGCACGGCCCGCCCCGGGGCGAAGGTGCAGCGCCGCTTCATGCCGGCGCATGCGCAAGGCGCCATCCTCAAGGCAGCGCTCCGCACTGCGAAGGCCCAGGAACTGCTGCAGGACGTCGTCGTCGGTCTCTACGCCGACGAACTCGGAGAGGCGCTCGAGGACCCGACACTCGAGCAACTCACGTCCGCGACCCAGGTCGTGCTCGGCCGCACCTGTCCGGCACTGGTGAGACTCGCACTCCTCGGCGTGGTGTTCCGCGACGAGGTCGCCGCCCCGCATGCCGTCGTGGTGTTGCGTGGCACGTTCGGGTGCGACGTCACGAAGTAGCTGAACCGAGGCCGGGGCCCGGGGGCGGGCGCCGGCCGCGCTCGGCCGCAAAGCGTGGATGAGTTGCCCTGTAAGCCGGGTTCTGTTCCGGCGCTTGCGCGCCTTCGGTGACCATCTCTCTTGCGCCGCCGTTGCCGACGTCGTCGTGCGGTCTACCCGCGACTGAGGGCGAGCAACCCTGTCGCGCAGCTGCCTTTCGGCAGCCTCTTGACCTAGCTCCGGGTGGGGTTTGCCGAGCCGTCGCAGTCACCTGCGACGCTGGCGGTCTCTTACACCGCCGTTTCACCCTTACCGCGATTGCTCGCGGCGGTCTGCTTTCTGTGGCACTGTCCCTCGGGTCACCCCGGGTGGCCGTTAACCATCACCCTGCTCTGCGGAGCCCGGACTTTCCTCGACGCCCGCATCGCTGCGGCCGCCGCGGTCACCCGGGCAACTCATCCGCGCCAAGTATGGGGTACCCGCCCGGCCGGCGTCGACGCGCCGGGTCGGGTTGTTCAGTGCTTGTGGGTGATCGCCGAGGCGGGTTGCGGAATGCTGAACCAGAAGCCCTGGAAGGTGGAGAAGCCGACCTCCTGCAGCCAGCGGAACGCGGACTGCGACTCCACGCCCTGCACCACATGCTGCTTGCCGGCGTCGGTGATGGCGTGGAACAGCGCCTCCATGCGCTCCTGCGCCTCCGCGCTCCAGTCGATGGCAGCAGATGCCGCGCCTGCGATCTTGATGGTGTCGAACTGCAGCGCGTGCAGCATGTCGTGATCGGGCTCGTCCTTGCCGAAGTTGTCGAGTGCCGATTCGTGGCCCCGGTCGCGGATCTGTGCAAACAGGCGATTGGCGGCCTCGAATGGCCATTCCTGCGCTTCCGGGCCGAACTCGAAGGTCACCGGGTTCTTGGTGGACGACGCCATGCGCAGGAACTCGTTGCGGCCGCGCTCGGTGGAGAGGATCGCGGGATCGACGTTGATGGACGATTGCACACCGGACGCCTCGAAGACCTCGTCCGCGACCTTCAGCAGCCAGGCCAGGATCTTCACGTGCTCGGCAGTCTTCAGGGCCGCGAAGAACTCGGCGGTCGGTTGCAGGGTGTCGGGGCGTGTGAACATCTCGCCGCGTGCCGGAGCCAGCGGACGGCTGTCCATGTAGCGCTGGAAATACGGCTCGAGCGGGACATCGCGCATGCGCATGGAATACGTGCTCAAAACGAGCCCCTCGCCGTCGTGGTTGCCGTCGCGTCACCGTAGCGCGGGGCGCACGGGCAGGCAACGAACCACGCCCTTGCATTTGCAGGCATTGTCCTGCACAAGCATGTGGGGCCCGCACAGCTCCAGCGTGCGGGCCCCCGGCTCCCGGACAACGGCTTGCGCCGGAATCGAGGACTCGCCGCCAATCGACGGGAAGGGGATCACCGAAGTGACCCAGCCAACACGCAATCGAACGCGCGGTGCCACGGGAACCGTGCGCTCTTTATACGCCTGCGCTCGCGCGTGTCACAAGGGCGCAATCGCCATCGATTTGGCAACGCTTGCGTCGGCTCATGTCACCGCACCCGCAGCCCGCCACCGGCATCCAACCTGGTGGTCCACGGCCGCTCCACGGCCACCACTTCCGGCGCTCCGATCAGGAGAAATCCCGCACGATCAGTCCGGTTCCTCCGGCCAGGACCGCATCGAGTGATTCGTTCACCAGGCGATCTGCGTCCTTGTTCTGTGCCCGCGGGATCCATTGGTAGCGCACGAGTGAGGGGTTGATTGCCGCGCGCGCCTTGGCCGCCAGCGCGCGCATGTTCTCGTGTTTGATCTTCCACCCGCCGGTCATCTGCTCGACGACAAGCTTCGAATCCATCCGCACGTCCACGCGCACGTCGCCGAGGGTCGCGCACAGCAGGAGACCGGTGAGCAGACCGGTGTACTCGGCCACGTTGTTCGTCGTCAGGCCGAGGTAGTCGGCGCGTTCCGCCAGCAGCCTCCCGCTGGCACCGTCGCGCATGACGCAGCCGTAGGCCGCCGGCCCGGGGTTGCCTCGTGCTCCCCCGTCGGCCTCTATGACGAGATAGCGCGGGCTCACAGGCCCGACTCGCCCGTGCGAACCAGGATGCGCCGGCATTCATCGCAGCGCAGCACCTCGTTCGAGGGCGCCGCCTTGATGCGCGCGAGCTCGTTGGGGTTGATCTGCAGTCGGCACCCGCCGCAGCGGCCGTGCTGCAGCATGGCCGCACCCACGCCACCGTTCTCCGCCCGGCTCTTCTCATAGGCGCGCAGCAGGTCCGCGGGGATCTCGGTGGCGATGTGCGCGCGGTGCGTCGCGGCATCCGCCTGCTCGTTGTCGAGTTCGTGCTCGATCTCCGCCAATGCGTCGCGCGCCTCGATGAGTTCCACGTCGAGGCGCGCCCGCTCCGCCTGATGCACGGCGAGGGAGTTCTTGGCGTCCTCGATCTGCTGCATCAACGCGAGTTCGTCGTCCTCGAGTGCCTCCTGACGGCGCTTGAGCGATGCGACCTCATGCGTGAGGTCCTCCAACTGCTTGGGGTTGGAGACGGTGCCCGAAAGCAGGAGGCCCTCGTCCTTGCCGGCACGCATCCTGACCTGCTCGACGTCGTTCTCCATCTTGCGGGCCTCACGCTCGCGGTCGGAGACCTCGGTCTCGCCGGCAACGATGAACCGTCGCACGCGCTGCAGCGCCAACTCGCATTCACGCAGTCGGGCGACCTCGGAGAGGTTGGCGCGACGATGCGCCACCTGGTCGAGGTGGGTGTCGGCAGCCTGCAGGTCGAGCAGGCGCAATTGAGCGAACGGATCAGCGGTTGCCACGCGCACATTCTGTCGTAGTGCGCGGCACTACGGGTGATGGCCGCTCCAAGGGTCCGTGACCAGCGGACACACGACCGTCGACAGGTTCGCGTAGCGGGCTTGCAGCCGCTGCGCGAGGGGTGCCAGCCACAGCCACTCCGCCGCCGCGTGCGGGATGTCGATCAGTGATGCGCGCTGACTGGCCAGGTAGTCGAGCGCTGCGTGATGTCGCAGGTCACTCGTCACGAAGACGTCCGCTTCGATCTCGTCGAGCAGGTCGGCGCCTGCGCCGGCGCAAACGGCTACCCGCACGATGCGGCGGTCCGGCTCTCCGGCCCAGCGCACGCCGGAGTGCGTCTTGGGCAACGCCCACGCGACACGACCCACGAATTCGGCCAGTGTCGTGGGCGCTTCGAGGGACCCGTATCGGCCGGTACCGACATGCGGATCGGTGATGTGACGGCGGATGGGCCGCGTCTCGATCAGGCCGACCGCCTCCGCCAGCGCATCGGAGACGCCCGGGCGCGCATGGTCGGCATTGGTGTGGGCCACGAAGATCGCAAGCCCCGCTTCGATCGCGCGCTGCACGAGGCCGCCCCGCGGACTGTCACCATCGACGTTGCTGGTGCCACGCAGGTAGAGCGGGTGGTGCACGAAGAGGACTTGCGCGCCCTCGTCGATGGCCCAGGGGAGCGTGGCGTCCGTCAATTCGACAGCCAGAGCGACGGCGGAGACGGGCGCAGTGCGGCGCCCGGTGAGGAGCCCGACGGCATCCCAGTCCTCGGCCAACTCCGGGGGGAACCATTCGTCGAAGGCAGCAATGAGATCGCCCACGTTCGTCATGTCCGCAGGGTAGGCGCGCCATCCCACTTCCCGCTCGCATCTGCGATTTCAACCCCAGTTCCCGGCTGAAAACGCGCCTTTCTTGGCGGGAAGTGGGGTTGAAGGCGCAGGAAACGGCGGGAAGTGCAGGGGGGCGACGTCACACCGGGTGGGCGCGGAGGGACTCGAACCCCCGACCGCTGGTTTGTAAGACCAGAGCTCT
>DAHWFQ010000015.1:0-4960 GCA_027324895.1 Actinomycetota bacterium
GAGCGCGATGCCCTGATCCTGCAGACGCCCGAGGGCCTGAACACCCGCTTCAACCTCGATGTGCGCGTCGAGACCGAGGCCGTCGAGATCAACCCGGCGGAGCACACGGTGGTGGCGCGCCATGTCCACCGCGGCGAGTTCACGACCCTGCACTACGACGCGCTCATCCTCTCCCCCGGCGCTTCCACGATCATCCCGCCCATCCCCGGCGTCGAGCGGGCCATGCCGCTCCGCACCGTCGAGGACATGGACGCCCTCATCGGCGCTGTCGACCCGCGCCAGGCCGGCGACCTCCCCTTCGGCGACGACCACGTGAGCATCGACGCGCTCGACATCGAGCCCAGGCGACCGTCGCATGTGACGGTCATCGGCGGCGGCTTCATCGGCGTCGAGGTGGCGGAGAACCTGCGACACCTCGACATCGCGGTCACCCTCGTCGAAGCCGCGCCGCAGGTGCTGGCCCCCATCGACGTCGAGATGGTGAAGACGGTGGAGACGGTGATGCGGCGCAACGGCATCGACCTGCGCCTGAACTCGCAGGCCGCGGCCATCGAGGAGGACGCCGTCGTCCTCGCCAGCGGAGAGCGCATCCCCACCGACCTGGTCGTGATCGCCATCGGAGTGCGTCCCGACACCGCGCTCGCCAAGCAGGCCGGGCTCGAGCTCGGGCCCCGCGGGGGCATCAAAGTCGACGAGTTCCTGCGCACCTCGCAGCCCGCCATCTACGCTGTCGGTGACGCGGTGGAGAAGGCCGACGCGATCGACGGAAGTGCCGCCCTGGTCCCCCTGGCCAACATCGCCAATCGCCAAGGCCGCGTCGTGGCGGACCACATCGCCGGGCTGACGCCTCGCCCGCTCCGGGCCCAGGTGACGGCGATCGTCAAGGTGTTCGACCTCGCCGTCGCGAGCACGGGATGGAACGAGCGCCGGCTGCAGGCAGCCGGACGCCGCTACCTGGCCATCCACACGCACCCCGGACAGCATGCCGGCTACTACCCGGGCCAGGCGCTCATGAGCCTCAAGCTCCTGTTCGACCCCGAGACCTTCGAGATCCTCGGCGCCCAGGCTGTGGGCACAGACGGCGTCGACAAGCGCATCGACGTCATCGCGACCGCCATGCGTGGCGGCATCACCGCACCCGAGCTGATGGACCTCGAGCTCGCCTACGCGCCACCGTTCTCGTCCGCCAAGGACCCGGTGAACATGCTGGGCTACATCGCCGACAACATCGCGAGCGGGAGCACGCGGGTGGCCCAGTGGTCCGATGTCGATGCGCTGCGCGAGCAGGGCGCGATCATCCTCGACGTGCGCACGAGCTACGAGTTCTCCCGCAGTGCCATCCCCGGCGCGCTGCACATCCCCATCGACGACCTGCGCCACCGCTTCGTGGAACTGCCGAGGGACGCCACGCTGCTCGTCTACTGCCAGGTGGGACACCGCGGGCACACGGCCACCATGTACCTGCGGGGCATGGGCTTCGATGCCGTCAACCTCGACGGCGGCATCAAGACCTGGGCCTCTTCGCCCGCGAACGCGCGGTAGTCGGCCCCTCAGGCCGGGTGCGGCGCGCGCTTGCGCAGCCCAGCGGCGCGGAGCCGGGACACGAGTTCCCGTGACTCGACGGCCACTGCGCCCAGCAGGATGGCGGCCTCCCGCATCATGTCCGGGAGGTCGTAGTGGTCTCCGCCGAAGCCCCGCTCGGGGATGCCCAGGTTGCGCGCGAAGTCGTGCAGTTCCTCGAGGGAGTGATCACTCACGAGATGGCACCAGTAACGACCGTGGTTCGGCCAGTGGGCGTTGTCGACGAGGATCGTCACTGCACATCCGCGATGGTGACGGTGATGGTGCGGCCGTTGGCCAGGGCGTAGGTGACGTCCTCACCGATGCGCTTGCCGATGACGGCCGCGCCCAGCGGCGATGACGGCGACAGCACCTCGTGCGTGGAGTGCGCCACCTCCTCGCGGGAACCGAGCAGGAAGATCTCCTGCTCGCCGTCGTCGAACTCCACGGTGACCACGCGGCCGACTGCCGCCACCCCGTCCTCCACGTCCGGGGCACCGATCTGCACATGCTCGAGGAAATGCGTGAGGTGGCGGATGCGCGCCTCGTTCATGCCCTGCGCCTCGCGCGCCGCGTGGTAGCCCGCGTTCTCACTGAGGTCGCCCTCCTGGCGCGCCAACTCGATGCGCTTGGTGATCTCAGCCCGTTGCGAGCCGGATCGCTCGGCGAGCTCGGCCTTCAGGCGGTCGAAAGCCTCCTGTGTCAGCCAGGTGGTGTGTTCGGTCATGGGATCCTCCGGATGGGACAGGCTAGCGGAGGGCTGCGATCTGCTTCGGCGAATAGACGCCGGGCGCCAGCGCGGGGAGTTGTTGGGCGGGGGGCTGCACGCCGGGTGCGAACTGCGGACCCGGCAGCGCGTAGGGGTCGGACTGGCAGTCGAGCACGTCGACGGCGAGCGGCCGCGCCAGGGTGGCCATGCTGAAGGTGGTGCTCGTGGTCGTACCGGCCACCGGCAGGACCGCGAAGCCCACGTCAAAATGATTCGTGTCCTGGGCCCGCACGGCACACCACTGGCGGGTCGGTGCGGTCGACGTGTGGAAGGTGACACTCACCTGATCGCCGGAGGCGCTCGCCGACCACGAGAACACGGTGTAGGTGGCGCTCTGGGTGGCGACATAGCGGCTCGCCGCGTAGGTCAGTGTGGGCAACAGGACGATCGCTGCCACCGCCCAGGCCAGCCATCGCCACCGCGACGGCGGTCGGAGGCCATAGCGGGCATGGAGATGCGGGGGGATGTCGCGCGTCTGCATGCGCCCACCTCTCCGCGCCGTGCGCGCCCGCGCATCGGCCGCCCGTGGATTCAGGGGCAGAATATCCGCATGAGCATCCTCCCCCTGCTGGCGCGTGCGGACGACACCATCGTGATCCCGAACAGCGGTGGGCTCTCGTCAGGTCAGCTCTGGACCATCTTCACCGTCGCCCTGAGCCTGGCCTGCTACCTGCTCTACCGCAGCATGAAGAAGCAGCTCGGGCGCATCCAGCCGCCCAAGCCCGGCGATCAGCGTTGACCCGATCGCAGGTCCGGCGCATCGCACTCGCCTCCGTGCTGGCGATGGTCGCGCTCGTCGGTTGCAGCCTGCTCGGCGTCTGGCAGTACTCGCGTGCGCATCGCGACGACATCTCCAAGCGCGTGCTGGCAGCGGCGGCGGTCCCCGTGCAGTCACTGGAGGAGCCGGCGACGTACGTCCCCGAGGACCGTTTCGCCCGTGCCGTCTCGGTGGAGGGACCCCTCCTCCTCGCCGACACGCTCCTCACCTGCGGTCGTCACGAGCACGGTGTCGACGGCTGCTGGCTCATCGCGCCCGTGCGGGTCACCGCGCGAGCTGCGAGCGTGCTCGTCCTGGGTTTCGCGCCCACGGCGCAGGCAGACTCCGTCCTCGCCGACCTGCGCAGCAAGGGCACGCCCACGGCCATCCTCAGTGGTCGCCTGCAGCCCGCGGAGGTCATGGACCGTGGCCAGGCGATCCTCCGGCAGAGCGACCGCGTGCCGTACATCAACGTCAACGACCTGGCGCTGCGCTGGAGGACGGACCTGCTCGACGGGTATGTGGTCGTGACCGGCGCCCCCGCGGGCCTGCTGTCGCTGACCTCCCCGCTGATCCTGCCGCCGTCGGGAATCACCTGGCGCAACCTCTTCTACGCCTGGCAGTGGTGGACCTTCGCGGCCTTCGTGGTCTTCCTGCTCGCCCGCTACATCATCGACGTGCGCGATGAGCAACGTACGATTGCGCTCCCGGACACCGAGGAGCAGCCGTGAACGACAAGATCCACATCGCGTTTCGTCGCTACCAGATCATGGCCTGGACCGTCGGAACCGTGCTGCTCCTCATGACGCTCTCGCTCATCCGCTTCGGATGGTCCTACGACGCCACCTGGTTCCACCTCGGTTGGCAGCTGCACGGCTTCCTGTTCATGGTGTACCTGCTCGCCACTGCCGACCTCGGTGTCAAGGCCAAGTGGCCGATCGTCAAGCTCATCGTGACCGCCCTCTGGGGCACGGTGCCCGCGATGTCGTTCGTCGCCGAACGCCGGTTGCGCCCGCAGTACCAGTAACCAGCTCCTCGCCTACCAGTGGCGGGCTTCCGCCGCCACGTCCCTGAGCACGCCCAGGGCGGCAGCATCACCGTGCGCCGCCACCGATCGCGCAAGCGCTCCCAGCATGTCCGCAAGCGCGAACACGCCGACCTGTGAACGGAAGGCGTGCACTCCCCGTGCGGCGGCGTCGGCATGCATGAGGCGTTCGCAGGCTGCTCGCACCTCCACCTCCAGGGTGGGAGCACTGCGGGTCAGCGGCGCGAGGGGTGACCGCGATCCGGTTGGGGGCCGTGGGGGCTGGGCCCAGCGCTGCTCGGACAACCGACGGAGACGATCGCAGGCGCGACGGAGCTCGTCGGGCACCGCCATGCGTCAGCGGCGGGTCAGGATGGCGAGCAGGCGAAGGACCTCGACGTACAGCCACACCAGCGTTGAGGTGAGCGCGAAGGCCATGCGCCAGGACTCACGCTCGGGCAGCCCGTAGCGGACACCCTGCTCGATGAGGTCGAAGTCGAGTGCCAGCGTGAAGGCGGCCAGCACGACACCGCCGAGGCACAGCAGCAGCCCCAACTGGCCAACGCCGTAGAAGCCCCAACCCTGGCCGAGGCCGGTGAACGAGAACGCGAACGACACCAGGCCGATGAGGCCGTAGGCGATGAGCGAGCCCATCATGATCTTCGTGAACTTGCCGTTCACGCGGACGATGCGGTTCGAGTACAACGCGAGCATCACGGCGAAGGCCACGACGGTGCCGAGGACGGCCTGGCCGACGAGGTTCGGGGACTTGGCAGCGTAGGCATCGCTGAACACGTGCGAGATGGCACCGAGGAACAGGCCCTCGGCGGCGGCGTATGCCAGCACCAGC
>DAHWFQ010000033.1:0-11401 GCA_027324895.1 Actinomycetota bacterium
GATGGATCCGTGGGACCTGGGACACACAGACCATCGACCCCCGCCTGCCCCTGTACGAAGCGAACTAGGGTTCAGACGTGATCACGCTCTCCATCGACTGCGGTGGCTCATTCATCAAGGCCTCAGTGCTTGACGAGAGCGGCACCATCCGCGCCCATCAGGTGCGCATCGACACGCCGTACCCCTTGAGTCCCGAGCGCTTCGTAAGGACGCTCGTCGACATCGGCAAGCAGTTGCCCAAGGCCGACCGCATGACCGTGGGCATGCCGGGCATGATCAGGCACGGAGTCGTCATCCACACGCCGCACTACATCAACGTGCGCGGCCCCTTCACCCGTCGCGATCCGGCGCTCACGCAGGCCTGGGACGGCTTCGACGTCCGCAGCGCGCTGCAGAACGCTTCCGGGATTCCCGCACTCGTCCTGAACGATGCCGAGGTGCACGGCGCCGGCGTCGTCACCGGCGCCGGCCTGGAGCTCGTGCTCACCCTGGGTACGGGCCTGGGCTGCGCCATGTTCGACGGCGGCGTGCTGGCGCCGCACATCGAGCTCTCGCACGCGCCAGTTCGTGCCGCCACCACCTACGAGGAGTGGATCGGCGAGTCCGAGCACCGTCGCATCGGTGACATGTTCTGGTCGCGTCGTATCCGTGTGATGGTGGAGCGCTTGCGCCCGGTGTTCCTCTGGGATCGCCTGTACCTCGGCGGCGGGAACTCGCGCCTGATCACGCCCGAACTGGTGCGCCGCATGGGCGACGATGTGGTCATCGTGCCCAACAGCGCGGGCATCGTAGGCGGCGTCCGCGCCTGGCACATGCACGTGCCGGAGTAGCCCGCTCGTCCGTACCGTCCACCCGTACCGCCGACGGCTCCGCTGTTCACGGAAAGCGCACGCCATTCCGTGAACAGCGGAGCCGTCGGCGTCGGGGCGTACTCTGACGCCGTCACCTCGGAGGTTTCGCCATGCGCGCATTGGCCAAGACGGAGGCCGCGCCCGGCCTCCACATGATCGACGTCCCCGAACCCACCGTCACCATCAACGACGTGCTCATCAAGGTGCTGCGTTCCGGCATCTGCGGAACCGATCTGCACATCGAGTCCTGGGACGCCTGGGCGCAGGAGCACATCAAGCCGCCATTGGTGATCGGCCACGAATTCGTCGGCGAAGTCGTGCAGGTGGGAAGCAACGTCAATGACTTCCAACCGGGCCAGATCGTCAGTGGCGAGGGTCATCTCACCTGTGGGCGCTGTCGCAACTGCATGGCCGGGCGGCGGCACCTCTGCGCGCACACGGCCGGCCTCGGCGTCGACCGCGCCGGCGCGTTCGCGGAGTACATCGCGCTGCCGATGACCAACGTGTGGGCGCACCACGAGGGCATCGACCTCGACGTGGCTGCGATCTTCGACCCCTTCGGCAACGCCACCCACACCGCCCTCAGCCACAAGGTGCTGGGCGAGGACGTGCTCATCACCGGAGCCGGACCCATCGGCCTGATGGCGGCAGCCATCGTCCGCCATGCCGGTGCACGACACGTGGTGGTCACTGACATCAACCCATATCGTCTCGAGCTCGCACGGAAGATGGGTGTCACAAGCGCCATCGACACCCGCACCACGACGCTGGAGGAGGTGCAGCGCGAGCTCGGCATGACCGAGGGCTTCGACGTCGGCCTCGAGATGTCCGGGCACGCCGCTGCCCTCAACGGCATGCTGGCGAACATGGCGCATGGCGGCAGGCTGGCACTGCTGGGGCTGTTTGCAGAGCCCACGCCGATGGACTGGAACCGTGCCATCACGAACATGCTCACGATCAAGGGCGTGTACGGACGCGAGATGTACGAGACCTGGTACGCCATGTCCGTCATGCTGCAGTCCGGACTCGACATCGCACCGGTGATCACGCACCGCTTCTCCGCGGCCGACCATACGGAGGCCTTCGCGGTCGCGCGCAGCGGTCATGCCGGCAAGGTCATCATGGATTGGACGCAGTTGTGACCTACACGTCGTGGAAGCAGCCGCTGCAGGAACAACTCGAGGGCATCCGCGAGGCCGGCCTGTGGAAGCAGGAGGGTGAGATCACATCACCCCAGGGCGCGCACATCACCGTCGGCGGGCGCGACCTCATCAACATGTGCGCGAACAACTACCTCGGCCTCGCCGATCACCCCGTCGTCATCGCGGCAGCCCAGCGGGCGCTCGACGAGTACGGCTTCGGTACGGCGTCGGTGCGCTTCATCTGCGGGACACAGGACATCCATCGCGCCCTCGAGCGCGAGTTGTCGGAGTTCCTCGGCACCGAGGGCACGATCCTCTTCGGATCCTGCTTCGACGCGAATGGTGGCGTATTCGAGGCCCTGCTCGGGGAGGAGGACGCCGTCATCTCCGATGCCCTGAACCATGCGTCGATCATCGACGGCATCCGCCTGTGCAAAGCCAAGCGCTTCCGCTACGCCAATTCAGACATGGCAGAGCTCGAGCAATGCCTGCGTGACGCCAAGGACGCCCGTCGTCGCCTCATCGTCACCGACGGCGTGTTCTCCATGGACGGGTACATCGCCAGACTGACGGAGATCTGTGACCTGGCCGAGCGCTATGACGCGCTCGTCATGGTCGACGACTCGCATGCAGTGGGGCACCTGGGTGCGCACGGAGGCGGCACTCCCGAGCTCACCGGCGTCGGGAGTCGGGTGGACCTGCTCAGCGGCACCCTCGGCAAGGCGCTGGGTGGGGCGAGTGGTGGCTACATCTCGGGGCGCGCTGAGATCGTGGACCTATTGCGCCAACGTGCCCGCCCGTACCTGTTCTCCAACAGTGTGCCGCCCTCCGTCGTCGAGGCGGCGCGCGCCGTACTCGCGATGCTCACCGACTCAGATGAGCTGCGCAGTCGACTGCGGGCGAACACGGCGCTGTTCCGCGCCCTGCTCACGGAGGCTGGCTTCGATCTGCTGCCGGGGGAGACGCCGATCGTGCCCGTGATGTTCGGCGATGCGGTTGTGGCAGCCGAGTTCGCACGGCGATTGCTGGAGCGCGGCGTCTACGCGGTGGCGTTCTCCTACCCGGTGGTCCCGATGGGCAAGGCGCGCATCCGGACCCAGGTCTCCGCGGCCCATTCCGAGGCGGACATCCGCACAGCAGCGGCAGCCTTCGTGGCGGCCCGCGCCTGACTGCGCCCGCCCGCTCGCGCTCGCGTCTTGCGTGGTGCGACGCTGGACAGCCGCGGCGCGGTCGTGGGGCGTCGTACCGGCGGGGTTATTGCGTGGTGCGACGTGCCGGGTCGTGGGTGCGGCGTGCATGCTGTTGCGGAGCGCGCGGCTGCGTTAGCGTCGGTGCATGACAAGCATGTCCGTCACCTGGGTCGGCGTCATCATCTCCTTCATCGCCGCGTTCGCATTGAACATGACGTACTTCAGCATGAAGGGTCTCTACCCCGCGTGGGTGCGCGCCCTCGGCCAGAACCTCGAAGAGAAGGTGAGGAACGGCTCGCAGGTCAGCATGGCGCCGGCGTTCACGCTCGTCACCGTGGGCCTGTTCGTACAGGCGTTCATGATGGATTGGGTCATCCAGGCTGCACACGCGCTCTATGGCAAGGACATCTCATTCATCAGCGGGCTGGCCATCGGGCTCGGCGTTGGCGTGGGCCTCGCGGCCGCACCCGCGCTGGGGCATCGCATGTTCTCGGGTCAGGGCCTCAAGGTGTGGATCATCGAATGCGGCGCCGACATCCTCGGGCTCGGCATCATGGGCGCAGTCTTCAGCTTCTGGCACTGAGCGCACACGCCGCCCTTCGCCGATGTTCCCGCACTCGCGCAGACACGGCCTCGCGCCCACGACGCTCGGCGGTTACGGCCTCGCGCATGACTGCGCGCCGCCGTCGCGGCACCGCCCACGTTGCTAAAACGTGACCCCATCGCCCGCGTCAGCCCCCATCGCCTGGGTCATCCTCCGTTGCCGTCATCCTCCGCGGGCTCGAAGACGAGGGCGATCGAATTCATGCAGTAGCGATCGCCCGTCGGTGTGCCGTAGCCGTCGGGGAACACGTGGCCGAGGTGCGAGCCGCACTTCGCACACAGCACGTCGGTGCGCTGCATGAGGAGCGACCGGTCCTCGCGCAGTTCGACGGCATCGGGGCGCACCGCCTCGTAGAAACTCGGCCAACCGCAGTGCGAGTCGAACTTGGTACCGGCCCTGAACAGTTCGTTGCCACAGGCGCCGCAGCGGTATCGACCCTCGCGATGCTCGTCGAGCAGGGAACCCGTGAAGGGCCGTTCCGTGGCGGCCTGACGCAGGACGCGGAAGGCATCTGGGGCGAGCAGGGCGCGCCACTGCTCCGGGGTCCTCTGCACTTCGTAGGCCATGCCGTCTCCTGCCCTCGCGTGGATAGCAGGAGAACGCTTGAGCCGTCAGCTGGATTCCACGCCGCGATCCTCGGACCGCGGTCCCCCCGCATGCCCACCGGACCACACCATCCGCGGCAAGGTCACGCCGGCGGCTGGCGCTCGAGGTACTGCTTCAAGCCGTGCCAGATCCGTGCCTCCTGGCGCCGACCCTGCCAGGTGATCACGGGCCCGAAGGCCGACATGATGCCGTGTGGGCGGATGTCCCAGTTCCATTCCATGCGCGTGCCACCGGCCTCCGGCGCGAAGGTCAGGGCTCCGAGGATCTCCATGCCACCCACGCTGGTTCGTGACGCGAGACGGCTGGGGCGAACGAACTCCACGAACGTGATGTCCATCTCGGTCCGACCGCCGACGCCATTGGCCACGGCGTGGAAGCAGCTGCCGACGCCAAGCGGCCCGGGTGTCGTGCGCACAGCGGATTCCATCTGGTGGTTGAACAGCGGCTCGTGCTCTTCGTCTGCGACGAAATCGAACACCTCCGCCACCGGTCGGTTGATGACAATGGATCCGTTGATGCGCGCCATGGCGCCTCCTTCAGGCCGCCCCCATACTGCCGAAGGCTTGCCGAACGTCAATGCAAGCCCCACGCCGGCGCCTGGACCACAGCCTTTGTACCCACCCCTGAACGCCCTGCCCGCCCCTTCCGGCGCGCAATCCGGCTTGTCGCGCTGACGTCACCACCGGACGGGAGTGAGCATTCGCATCGAGGAAGGGCGTGGCATGGCGACTCGCATCGGACCCGACGTGCCGGTGGACGTCCTCGCCATCGTCGATGCGCTCCCCGTGCTGGCTGGCGACGAGCGCACCATCGATCGCCTGTCCGGCGGCCTCACGAACTTCAACTACAAGGTGGGCACGCCGACCGGCACGTACGTGCTGCGCGTCTCGCCGCCCGGCGCCGATCTGCTGTCCATCGATCGGGCCAACGAGCACCACAACTCGGTGCGTGCGGACCGCGTCGGAGTCGGTGCGCCCGTCCACGCCTACGACCCGGCCCTGCGCGCCCTGGTCGTCGGCTTCATCGAGGGCACGACCTTCGACGATGCCGCCTTCAAGGTTGGCAGCAACGTCGAGCGCGTCGCACAGGCGGTGAAGCGACTGCACTCCGCGGAGGCTTTCCAACTCGATTTCGACATGTTCGAGTTGCAGCGCAGGTACCTGGCGATCGTCCAGGAGCGCGGGTTCCGCCTGCCCCGGCGCTACCTCGAGTTCGCGCCGCTCGTGGACCGTATCCGCGCAGCCTGCGCCGTGCGCTTCGACGGCACCGTGCCTTGCAACAACGATCTCCTGGCCGCCAACTTCATCGACGACGGCAGCGCCGTCCGCATCATCGACTACGAGTACTCGGGCAACAACGACGCCTGCTTCGAACTCGGCAACATCTGGAGCGAGTGCCACCTGGACGATGAGGAGCTGGAGCGCCTGCTGCTCGCCTACTACGGCCGTCCCTTGCGCAACAGGAACGCCCGTGCCCGTCTGCTCGGGCTGATGGGGCAGTACGGCTGGACCCTCTGGGGGTCCATCCAGGATGCGACGAGCTCGCTCGACTTCGACTTCTGGTCCTGGGCTATGGAGAAGTACGACCGTGCCGTCGTCACCTTCACGAGCCGCGAGCTCGATCACCTCATCGACGAAGTGCAACGCGAGGACTGAAGATGGCCACCGAACTCCCCACCCGCGCCCAGGTCGTCATCATCGGTGGAGGCGTGGTGGGCGCGAGCGTCGCGTACCACCTGACGCTCCTCGGCTGGCACGACATCGTCCTGCTGGAGCAGGGCCAGTTGTCGAGCGGCACGACCTGGCACGCGGCCGGCCTGATCGGCAACCTCCGCGCCACCGAACGTGGGACGCGGCTCGTGCAGTACGGCAGCGAGCTGTACGGGACGCTCGAGCAGGAGACAGGACTCGGCACCGGCTACAAGCGATGCGGCGGTGTCACGGTGGCCCGGACCGAGGAGCGCATGGTGCAGTTGCAGCGCACTGCAGCCACCGCGGAGGCCTTCGACCTCGAGTGCGAGCTCATCTCGCCCGCACGCGCCCGCGAGTTGTACCCGATCCTCGAGGACGCCGACCTGTTGGGTGGCATGTGGCTTCCCGGTGACGGCACCGTGAATCCCACGGACCTCACCCAGGCCCTGGCCAAGGGGGCACGCCAGCGCGGCGCGCGGATCCTCGAGCGCATCCGCGTGACCGGGATCGACCAGGCGCAGGGCCGGGTCACCGGTGTGCGCACCGATCGCGGGGACATCGAAGCGGAGTACGTCGTCAACTGCGCAGGTCAATGGGCGAAGGCCGTGGGGGCCCTGGCCGGCGTCAACGTGCCCCTGCACTCGGCGGAGCACTTCTACGTCGTGAGCGATCGCATCGACGGCGTGCATCCGATGCTCCCGATCCTGCGCGACCCGGACGGCTACACCTACTTCAAGGAGGAGGTCGGCGGCCTCGTCATCGGCGGATTCGAACCCACGGCCAAGCCCTGGGTGGCCCCCGACGCGTTGCCCTACCCCTTCGAGTTCCAGTTGCTGGGTGAGGACTGGGACCACTTCGAGGTGCTCATGGAGAGTGCCCTGCATCGCATCCCCGCCCTCCACCACACCGGCATCAAGAAGTTCTACGACGGGCCCGAGAGCTTCACCCCCGACAACCAGTTCATCCTCGGCGAGGCACCGGAGGTGCGGAACTTCTTCGTGGCGGCGGGATTCAACTCGGTCGGCATCATGACGGCCAGCGGCGCGGGCCGGGCCCTCGCGGAATGGATGCTGGCGAGCGAGCCGACGAGTGACCTCACCGCCGTCGACATCCGCCGCTTCGCCCCCTTCCACGGCAACAACCAGTGGCTGCGTGATCGCGTGAGTGAGGTGCTGGGGATCCACTATTCCGTGCCCTGGCCCAATCGCGAGCTCAACTCAGCGCGACCCTTCCGACGCTCTGCCCTGCACGCACAGCTCGCAGCGCGAGGTGCGTTGTTCGGTTCCAAGATGGGCTGGGAACGGCCGAATGCGTTCGCACCGGCGGGCGTGGAGCCCGTCCTGGAGTACGCGTGGGGGCAGCAGAACTGGCAACCCTGGTGCAACGAGGAGCAGCTGGCGGCCCGGCAGGCGGTCGCCCTGTTCGACGAGACCTCCTTCGGGAAGCTGCTCATCAAGGGCCGGGACGCGGAGCGCCTGCTGCAGTGGCTCTGCACCGGCGATGTCGCAGTTCCCGTGGGTCGTGTCGTGTACACGGGCCTGCTGAACTCGCGCGGGGGGTATGAGGCGGATGTCACCGTCACGCGCCTGGCCCCCGATGAGTTCCTCTACGTCACCAGTTCGGCTTCGGCCGCCCGCGACCGGGACTGGATCTCACGGCACATCGCCGCGGGGGATCACGTGGAGGTCGTGGATGTGACGAGCGCCTACACGGTGCTCGGTGTGATGGGGCCGCGCTCACGCGAACTGCTGCAGTCGCTGACCCGTGCCGACATGTCGAATGCGGCCTTCCCCTTTGCCAGCAGCCGTGAGATCGACCTCGGTCACGCCACGGTCCGGGCGACACGCATCACCTACGTCGGCGAGCTCGGTTGGGAGTTGTACGTGCCGGCGGAATTCGCGGTCGGTGTCTACGAGCTGCTGATGCAGGTCAGGGCCCCCTTGGGGATCCGCGACGCCGGGTACTACGCGATCAATGCCCTCCGCCTGGAGAAGGGCTACCGCGCGTGGCCCGCCGAACTCACTCCCGACCACACGCCTGTGGACGCGGGCCTGCTCTTCGCCTGCAAGATGGCTAGTGGCATCCCCTTCCTCGGTCGTGCAGCGGTTGAGACGGCGATTGCCAGCGGGCCGTCCCGTCGACTCATCTCACTCGTGCTCGACGAGCCGGAAGTGATGATGTGGGGCGGCGAACTGGTGCTGCACAACGGACGGGCCGTGGGCCAGGTGACGTCCGCCGCCTGGGCCGCGCACACCGGTGCGTGCGTGGCCCTCGCCTATGTGAAACCGGAAGTGGTGGTGGACGACGCCGACTCCTTCGCAGTCAACGTCGGCGGGCTCCTTTGCAGGGCGCGCGTGAGCCGCCAAGCACCATACGACCCGGGTAACGAGCGCGTCCGGTCGTGAACCGCTCGTAGTCATCGGCGCACCGGTCGCTGCGTATCTCGCCCACGGCCCTTGTGGGCCAACGCCCGCGAAGTACGGTGCGGCACATGGGCTTGCTCCGCGTCAGCGGTGTCTCAGTGCGTCTCGGGGGATTGCAGATCCTCGATGACGTCACGCTCGAAGTCCCTGAGGGCGCAGTCGTCGGTCTCATCGGCCCCAATGGCGCCGGGAAGACCACGTTGTTCAACGTCATCAGCGGCTTCGTGCCGGCCGCTGCCGGCTCCATCGAGTGGCGCGGAAGGGCGTTGCGACTGAGCGCGCACGAGCTCGTCGGCCTCCGCACCTCACGAACCCTGCAGGGCGTCGGGCTCTTCGACTCACTCACGGTGCTCGACAACGTCGTCCTCGGCGCGCACCGCGAGCAGCGCAGGGGCCTGGGCTCATTCCTGGCCTCGCCGCGCACTCGCGCACGCGACGACGAGCTCACGCAGCGCGCGCATGCGCTGCTCGCCCAGTTCGGCATCGCCTCGGATGCCCGGCGTCTCCCCGGTGACCTGCCCTACCCGACACGCAAACGGGTCGCCTTGGCCCGCGCCCTCATCTCCAACCCCGAACTCGTCATGCTGGACGAGCCGGCTGGGGGCCTCGCCGCTGGCGACATCGCCGAGCTGGCGACGCTCGTGCGCGGCTTGACGCCGCAACGCAGCGTGCTCGTCGTCGAACACCACATGGACTTCGTCATGGGCGTCTGCGACCACATCTACGTGCTCGACGCGGGACGCATCATCGCCGAAGGTGCTCCCGCCGCGATCAGGCGCAATCCCGCGGTGCGCATCGCCTACCTCGGCGAGGCGGCCGCATGACCCTGCACGTGCGCGAGTTGACCGTGCGCTACGGGGCCATGCATGCGTGCGACCAGGTGTCGCTGAGTGCCCCGCCCGGCCGTGTCACCACGGTCGTGGGCGCGAACGGCGCTGGCAAGTCGACGCTGCTTCGCGCGTGTGCGGGCCTCGTGCGCCTGCACCATGGCAGCGTCCACCTCGATGGAGTGGACCTGGGGGACCTGGCACCCGCCGACCGTGTGCGGCTCGGACTCGGCTTCGTGCCCGAGGGTCAGGCGACGATTCCCGAGCTCACGGTTGAGGAGAACCTTCGTCTTGGTGGGTTGACGCGTCCACGCGCCACGACCTCCGCCCGCACATCGGCCATGTTCGACCTGTTCCCGGTACTGGCACCGCGTCGCGGGCAACGTGCGGAGGTCCTGAGCGGCGGCGAGCGACAGCAGCTCGCCATCGCCCGGGCACTCATGGCGGAGCCGCGCGCCCTGCTCCTCGATGAGCCGAGTTTGGGCCTGGCTCCACTGATGGTCGCCCAGATCCTCGACCTGGTGAACCGCCTTTCCAGGGAGACCGCCATGTGCATCCTGCTCGTCGAGCAGAACGCGGCCAGGGCCCTGTCCATGTCAGACCACGCCTATGTCCTGTCCATGGGGCGGGTCGTGGCGGAGGGGCCGGCCAGCGAACTGGCCGGGGACTCCCGGCTCATGCACGCCTACCTGGGCGTGGCCTGATGCAGTTCATCAACACCCTGCTCTCCGGGGTCAGCAGTGGCGTGGTCTACGGGCTCATCGCGCTCGCCGTGGTGTTCGTGTGGCGTTCCAGCAGAGCCGTGAACTTCGCGCAGGCCGGCCAGGCCATGGTGTCGGCCTTCGTCGCACTGTCCGTGGATGCTGCGACGGGCAGCTGGTGGCTCGCCCTGCTGGTGGCGACGATCGCTGGGGTGGCCATCGGCGCGCTCGCCTTCCTGATGGTGCAGCGGGCACTTCAGCGCGAGCAGGAGAGCGGTGCCCTCATCGCGTCCCTGGGATTGCTCGCAGTGCTCCAATCGTCCGCGGCGATGGTGTGGGGCGGCGACATCCGTTCGTTCCCCGCGCCGGTCTCGACGGATGGCATCCACTTGGGTGGCACCGTGATCCTGCTCAGCCGGTACGACCTGCTCGTCATCGCCGTCGCGGCCCTGCTCGCGCTCGCACTCACCGTCCTGATGCAGCGCACCCGCGTGGGGTTGGCCATGCGCGCGTCGGCCTTCAACCCCGACGTGGCCCGCATCAGCGGGGTGCGGGTGTCCAGGATGCTCATGCTCGGCTGGGCGCTGGCCGGCGGCATCGGAGCCATCGGTGGCGTGCTCATCGCACCGCTGTCGTTCCTCTCGCCCAACTCCTTCGACATCGTCATCGTGTTCGCCTTCACTGCTGCTGTCGTGGGCGGCCTCGATTCCCCCGTGGGCGCCATGATCGGTGGCGTCGCCACCGGGCTGCTGCTCGCGGTGGTGACCATGTACAGCGGGGCCGCTGACGCGCCGGTCGCCGCGCTCGTCGTCCTGGTGATCACGCTGCTCGTGCAACCCGCGGGTCTGCTCGGGTCGCAGAAGGCCCGGAGGGTGTGATGCGGCGCATGTTGCAGCGACCGTGGAGCCGCTTGGTGCTCACCGTGGCCGCGATGGCATTGGCCGGGCTGACCTGGATGCTCCTCAACGATCGGGTGGACCCGCTCTGGAACCTGCGCCTGGCCTACATCGCGACGTACGCCACCGCCCTCTTCGGCATGGTGGTGCTCGTGGGGCACAGCGGCCAGGTATCGCTGGGCAATGGAGCGTTCATGGCCACTGGTGGCTACGCGTTCGCGCTTGGGCTCCTGCATGGCTGGCCGATCTGGCTGGCGATCATGGCAGCGGCCTTCGTGGGAGCGGGCGTCGGCCTGGCCGTCGGCGTGGTGGCCGCCCGTCTGCGCGGCCCCTATCTGGCCGGGCTCATGCTGGGGCTGGCCGTGGGCCTGCCCGCGCTCGCCGACCGCTTCCCCGATCTCCTGGGCGGAGACTCCGGCCTGCTCCTCGACGGGCCCTATCCGCCGGATCGTCTCGGCAGCGACTTCCCC
>DAHWFQ010000053.1:0-4182 GCA_027324895.1 Actinomycetota bacterium
CGATCTGGTGCCGCATGGTGTCCCAGGCGGCGGCGTCCGGCGCGATGACGCCGTCCTCCATCCCGTCGATGTACGCCTGCAGGGTGGCCAGCGGCGTGCGCACCTCGTGGGCCAGGTCGGCGAGCATGCGGGTTCGTGTGCGGCCGGCGGCGGCGAGGCGTTGCGCCATGCCTTCGAAGGACGAGGCAAGGTCGTCGAGCTCGACGCTGAATGCGGCAGTCGGGATGTCGACGTCGTAGAGGCCCGCGGCGACGTCATGCGTGGCCTGCGCGAGTTGCTCGATGGGCGCAGCAATGCGCCGGACCAGGTACCAGGACACGATGCCGGCGGCCACCAGCGACATCACCACACCGAGCATGACCGCGATGCCCATGGCCGACTGGAATGCCGCCTCGGCATGGGTCGCTACCTGGCTGTGGGTGACCCCGGCCTGCATGAGGTGCAGGTGGAAGAGCCGCGGCGCGAGGAGGGCGGCGGCGATGACCGGCGTGATCGCGCCGACGGCCACGACGAGGACCTGCGCCAGCATGAGTCGCGTGGCCAGTCGCGGGACGTCTACCCGCCTCATCCCGAGACCAGGCCGTAGCCGACACCGCGCACGGTGCGGATGAAGCGCGATTGCTCCGCGGTGTCGCTCAACTTCGTCCGCAGGTGGCCGATGTGCACGTCAACCACATGCTCGTCGCCGTACCAGCCCGGTCCCCACACCTCATCGATGAGTTGGCGGCGCGAGAAGGCGAGACGCGGGTGGGCAGCCAGCGCGGCGAGCAGGTCGAACTCGGTTCGGGTGAGTTCCACCAACTGGTCGTCTACGAGGACATCACGGGAGCCGGTATCCACGGTGAGTGCACCGACCTGGTACACGGGGGCCGTGACCGGGGTCGCCTCCTCTGCGGACGTCGCAGCGCTGCGTGGGCGACGCAGCATGGCACGCACCCTGGCCACCAACTCCCGCGGGGAGAAGGGCTTGACGAGGTAGTCGTCGGCTCCGACGGCGAGCCCGACGAGCTTGTCCACCTCCTCGTCGCGAGCAGTGAGCATGATGATGTAGGCATCGGTGAACGCGCGGACGCGCTTGCACACCTCCAGGCCATCGAATCCCGGCAGCATGATGTCGAGCACGATGACATCGGGATCGTGAAGGCGTGCGGCTTCGACGGCGTCGGGCCCGGAGTGCGCCATGGTGACGGCGAAGCCTTCGCGGTCGAGGTAGCTGCGCACCACGTTGGCCATGGGCACCTCGTCGTCGACGACGAGCACGCGCTCACCCATGGCCAACTGCTCCCTCAACGTTCCAGGTTCCGACGCATCTCCGCATACTGCTCCGCGGTGATCTCGCCGCTCGCATAGCGTCGGTCCAGTATGGCCCGCGCAGACTCGGGGCTGGGAGCGGCAGACGCACCGAGCGCTGGGGCGGAGCCGTGGCCGGGATCAGGACGGGTCACCCGGTTCACCAACCACACGCCCAAGCCGATGATCGGCAGCCACACAATGAGCATCATGAACGCCATCCCCACTCCGCCGCCCCACCAGCCGCTGTATCCGTTCCAGGTCCCGTCACTCCACCATGCCATCATCGCCGTCTCCTCTATCGTCGGTTCCGCGCAATCCCATGGTGCGAGCTCGGAATGAATTATCCCGTCAGGTTCCGTGAAGGTTTGGTGAAGGCCGGAACCCGCTCGATTCCTTCAGGGAGCCTCCACGACTGCTGGGTCGGTAAGGCATCCCCGGCGTGACCCCTGGGCATGACCGCGGTCGCGTGTCAGGCAAGCACCACCGCCACGCCGAGCGCCATGAGCACGGTCCCGGTGATCGCCTGGAGCCAGAACGTGACGCGCGGGCCGGACATGAACTCACGTCCCCTCTCCACCGCCCAGACGAACAGCAGGTACCAGGCGGCCGTCGTCCCCGCCCAGGTCGCACCGAGCAGCACGCTGCTTGCGAACACGTGGCCGGAGGGCGTGATGAACTGGGGAATGAGGGAGATCGCGAACACGCCCGCCTTGGGATTGCCGAGGTTCGTGAGCAGGCCCGCGAAGTAGGCGCCGCGAGCCGCGGGCACGACCCTGGCGTTGCCAACGCCATGGCCGGCGATTGACCGCCAGCTGTTCGCGCCGAGGACGAAGAGCACGAAGGCGCCGCAGACGCGCAGTAGCAGGTATGAGCGCGGGTTCGCGAGCAGTGCGGCAGACAGTCCAGCGGCCGCCAGGGTGCTCCAGAGCATGAGCCCGGTCGCCGTCCCTGCGATGCTCGTCCAGGCGGCGCGACGTCCCCGCGTGAGCACCTGCCGCAGCATGAGCGCCTGCCCAGCGCCCGGCAGCATGGCGAGCAGGAACGCCGTGACGATGAAGGCGGGCAGGTTCGTCGGCATCGGTGCTCCTTCTGCTAGACCAAGGGTGCCCGCGAACGGGCAATTAGAGAATCGCAGGAGATGATGCTTCATACTAAGAATTGTGAAGAATGCTGTACCTGACCAACTGCGCCTGCTGGCACTCATCCACCGCCACGGAACCCTCGTCGCCGCCAGTCAGGCGCTGGGCGTCACCGCGGCGGCCGTCACGCAGCGCCTGGCCGCGGCGGAGAGCGACTGGGGCGCGCAGCTGGTGGCGCGGACCACCCGTGGCGCGAGCCTCACGCCTGCAGGAGCGGTGCTCGCGCCGTTCGGCGAGGCAGTGGACCAGTACGCGGTCGCCGCCGAGTCCGCCTTCGCATCGTTCCTCGGCATCGCGGCGCGCCGACTTCGCATCGGATCGGTCCCCGCGGTGGCGATGCAACTGCTCCCCCCGGCGCTCACCGCGCTCCGCTTCCAGGAGCCCGATGCAGACGTGTCGGTCATGGACATCGCTTCGGAGGAGGCCATCGACGCCGTCGCCCGTGGACAGTTCGACCTCGCAGTGTTCGCGTCCTGGTCCGGGGCACCGCCGACGCGCCCCGGGGTGCGCGTGACCCGCCTGCTGGACGATCCCATGGTGGTCGTCCTGCCCGACGACCATCCGTTGGCCGTGAGCAGGGCCGTGGACGTCCGGTTGGCGCAACTTCGGGACGAGCGGTGGGTGCTCATCCACGCTGGTCACGCGGCGCGCGCCCAGTTCGACGAGGCTGCCCGCCGCAAGGGGTTCGAGCCCATCGTGCGCTTCGAAACCGCGTCCTACGACGTGGCGCAGGCGCTCGTGAGCACCGGGATCGGCGTCGCGCTCGTCTCCCGGCTCGCGTTCACCCCACTCAGTGGCAATGTGGCCAAGGCACTCAGGCAACCTGCGCTGCGGCGCACCATCTACGCCGTCACGCAAGCGGATCCCGCGTTGAACGCCTTGGCCGCGCGCCTCGTACGCCTGATCCTGGAGGTGGCGCAGGAACGGGTTGCAACCTGGACCGCCGAGGGTGGGTCCCGCAGCGCTGCGGCGGCGAGGGCCCACGACCGACCAGCGGTCCGCATCCGCTAGCGGTGCCTCGTCTCCAGCCCGCTCAGCCCGCCAGCCGTAGCAGTTCCTCGGCGCAACGCTGGTCCGTCACGAGCCGATGCACGAGCCCGCTGCGCAGGGCCGCCGCGACGCCCTGCGCCTTGGTCGGACCGCCGGCAACGGCGATCACATCCGGTACCCGTCGAAGTTGCTCCCAGTCGATGGCGATGAGCCGCGATTGCAGTTCCTCCATCACCACCTGCCCGCCTGCCTCATCGATGAGGCAGGCGCAGGTGTCCGCCACCACGCCGGCCCGGCGGACGCGTCGACGCAGATCCGGGGGCAGGGCATCGGCGAGTGCACTCCGCTGCGGCTGCCAGGAGCCGATGCCGACAACCGCGCGGGTGACATTGCGGAACTGCTTGAGGGTGCGCCGGATCTGCGGCTCCGCGCGCAGTGCGCTCGCTGCGGCAGCCCCGTCCAGCACCATGGGGACGCTCAATGGGAACACGCTGCCGCGTGCGCTCTCCGCCAATTGGCGCACCAGCTCGAGCGAGTTGACGTTGAGGTCGTTGGTCACGGCGCCCACCAACTGCACGACGCTGCACTGTGGCAACTGTGGCAGGGCGCCGACCATGGCATGCAACGTGCGGCCCCAGGAGATGCCGAGCACGTCGGTCGCGGAGATCGAGTCCCCGAGCAGGGCTGCGCAGGCGCGGCCCATCTGCGCACTCGTGAACTCGTCTGAAGGGTCCAGGTCGCGCACCACCACGGCCTGGCG
>DAHWFQ010000055.1:0-13382 GCA_027324895.1 Actinomycetota bacterium
CGGTCGGTGCCACGGTGCGCGACACCGAGACGGGGGCGGAGCTCGATGTGCGGGCCCGCTGCGTGCTCAGCGCCGCCGGCCCCTGGACCAACGAGATCCTGGCCATGGCGGGCCACGACGCCAAGACCCATGTCCGGCGCAGCCGAGGGGTGCACCTCGTGGTGCGCGGCGATGCCATCCCCCAGGGCTATGCCCTCATCGCGCGCACGCCGTCGAGCGTCCTGTTCCTGCTGCCCTGGGAGCACGTCTGGCTCGTGGGCACGACGGACGACGACTGGGACGGCGACCTCGCCGAGCCCGGTGTCACCGCGTCCGACGTGGACTACCTGCTCGGCCAGGCCAACCGCTGGCTGCGCACCCCGCTCGTCATCGATGACGTCGTCGGGGCATATGCGGGGCTGCGACCGCTGGTGGCCGATGGCAGCGAGTCCACGACCAAGGTGTCGCGGGAGCACGCCATCGCCACGCCCCTGCCCGGCCTCGTCGTCATCTCCGGCGGCAAGTACACGACCTACCGTTCCATGGCGGAACAGGCCGTCGACGCCGTTGCCGCCCAACTGGGCGAGGTGGGCAGGCCCATCACCTCCAAATGCCGCACGGATGTGACGCCGTTGGTGGGCGCATACGGTTGGCACCTGGCCTGGGAGCGGCGGCGCGAGACGGCCACGCGCCTGGGGCTCTCCGCCCACGAGGTCGAGCACCTGCTTCGCCGACACGGTGATCGCATCGACCGCATCGTCGAGCTCATCGAGGACGACTCCAGTCTGCGGGAGCGCGTGCATCCGGACCTGCCCTACCTGAAGGCGGAGATCGTCATCGCGGTCCAGGATGAGGGTGCACGCACGCTGGACGATGTGCTGGTGCGGCGCACGCGCATCGCCCTGGAGACCCGCGATCCGTCACCGGCCGTGGCGTACACAGCCAAGACGCTGGCCCGCGCGCTTGACTGGGGACATCGCCGCCGGGAGGCCGAGGTGCGCGCCTTCGAGCAGTCCCCACGCGCCCGCGTCCCCGTCGCCTAGCTCGGCGCAGTTCGGCATTGGCCGCCCGGTGCGCCACAATCGCGCGGTGACGAACGCCGACCGCACGCCCGCCCAAGTGGGTCCCCAGCGGCGCGCACGGCGGCGCGGCACCCTGACCGACATGCTGCGCTCACTCAGCCTGGTCGCGATCATGCTGCTGGGGGTCCTTGGCTACGCCCGCCTCGGCACACCCGCACACCCGGCACCGAGCACGGACGCCGCCGCCGTGGTGGAGGCGGCGCGCACGGTGGCGCCCTTCCCGATCCTCGCGGCCTCCGTGCTGCCCAAGGGCTGGTATCCGAACGCCGCCTCCTTCGACCCGATGCCCGGCGCTGCCGGACGCTGGCGCTTCCACGTCGGGTACACGGATGGTTCGCAGCAATACGCGGGCATCACCGCGTCGAACGCAGCGGACGCCGCCCAACTGCTGCCGGGCGCAGCGGACGTCGCGGTCAACCGCCAGGTCCCGCTGGCGGGGCTCACGTTCGCCGAGTACCGGATCAGCGGCGGCACCCCGGTGGAGGCCTGGGTGGCGCGTGGCACCGGCCATGACGGGGCTGCGTACGTCATCCGCATCGAACGTGCTGGCGCGAAAGGGGCCACAACGGCGCACGCCTTCCTCGCATCATTGAAGTCGACGGGCGCGCCCGCGGTCGGCTGAGGCGCTCAGAGCTTGGTGACGGGCGCGTAGCGCAGCAGCAGGCGCTTCTCGCCCACGCCGGTACCGAAATCGATGGTGGCCTGGGCCTTGTCACCTGCACCATCCAGCGACTTCACGCGACCAAGCCCGAACTTGTCGTGCGTCACGAGATCACCGACGGCCAGGTCGAGGTCCGGTTGCGTGCCGCGCGCCCGTGGCATGGGCGTGAAGGCCGAGGTCGTGACGGGGCGCTCGCGCGACAACCGATAGGAAGCGGGATCGCCGCGCAGCCAGGTGACGAGCTCCGCTGGGATCTCATCGATGAAGCGGGAACGCGGACGATCGCTGATGGTGCGTCCGCGCAGCATGCGCTGCTCGGCGAGCGTGAGGTACAGGCGCTGCTGTGCGCGCGTGATGCCCACATAGGCGAGGCGCCGCTCCTCCTCCATCTCCTTCACGTTGCCGAAGGACATCTCGTGCGGGAAGTTGCGGTCCTCCATGCCGGTGATGAAGACGATGGGGAACTCGAGGCCCTTGGCGGTGTGCATCGTCATCAGCGTCACCAGGCCCTGTCCCGCGTCGGGCAGGTCATCGGCGTCGGCGACGAGTGCCACATGTTCGAGGAAGTCGGCGAGGCTCACCGCATCCTCTGCGCCGATCTCGAACTCGCGCGTGACGGACTCGAACTCATCGAGGTTCTCCACCCGCGCCAGGGCCTGGGCGTCGTGCGACTTGTCGTACTGCGCACGCAATCCGGATTGCTCGATGACATCGGCGACGATGGTCGAAGGCGGCTCGTCCGCGCCCACCATGATGCGCAGGAAGTCGAGCATCGACACGAACTTCTGCACGGCGGCAACGGAACGCGTGGCGAGATCCGGGATCTCCCCCGCCCTGCGCATGGCGGCCTCGAAGCTGATCCCCTGCTCGCGTGCGAACAGCTCAATCTCGGTCTCGGCCTTCTCACCGATGCCCCGCTTCGGCTCGTTGAGGATGCGCCGCATGGAGACCTCGTCGTTGGGATTGACGAGCACGCGCAGATAGGCCAGCAGGTCCCTGATCTCCTTGCGCTCGTAGAAGCGCGTGCCTCCGACCACGCGGTATGGGATCCCCTGGCGGACGAAGGATTCCTCGATGGGACGGGAGGCGGCGTTCGTGCGGTAGAAGATGGCCATGTCCGAGTGCGAGGCGCCATCGTGGCGGTTGAGTCGCTTGATCTCGCCGGCGAGGAACGACGCCTCGTCATGCTCGTCGTCCGCTTGGTAGATCTTGATCGGCTCGCCCGCGCCGGCATCGGTCCACAACCGCTTCTCACGGCGTCCAGTGTTGACGGAGATGACGGAGTTGGCGGCGGTGAGGATGGTCTGCGTGGAGCGGTAGTTCTGCTCGAGGAGGATGGTGCGCGCGTGCGGGTAGTCGCGCTCGAACTCCTCGATGTTACGGATGGTGGCGCCGCGGAAGGCGTAGATCGACTGGTCGGCATCGCCCACGACGCACAGCTCGGCCTGCGGCAGCTCGTCGCCGACGGAGCCCACGAACTCATGCACCAACGCGTACTGCGCGTGGTTGGTGTCCTGGTACTCATCGACGAGCACATGGCGGAAGCGCCGGCGGTACTGCTCGCGCACCTCCTTGAACGTGCGGAGCAGTAGCACGGTGTTCATGATGAGGTCGTCGAAGTCCATGGCGTTGGCAGCCCGCAATCGGACCTGGTACTCCGCGTAGATCTCCGCGACCTGTCGCTCGAAGGGCGTCGTCGCGCGCATTGCGTACTCGTGCACGTCGAGCAGGTCGTTCTTGGCGTTCGAGATGGCATTCACGATGGTGCGTGGCGTCAGGCGCTCGCTGTCGATGGAGAGTGCCGACATCACCATCTTCACCAGGCTGAGGGCGTCACCCTGGTCGTAGATGGAGAACGTGGACGTGTAGCCGAGGCGATCGGCGTCCTTGCGCAGGAAGCGCACGCAGGCCGAGTGGAAGGTGGACACCAGCATGGCCTTGGCCCGCGGCCCGACGAGTTCCTCCACACGGTGACGCATCTCGCCGGCCGCCTTGTTGGTGAAGGTGATGGCGAGGACCTCGGTGGGCAGCACGTGGCGCTCCGACAGGAGGTAGGCCACTCGCCGCGTGAGCACGCGCGTCTTGCCGGAGCCCGCGCCGGCCACGATGAGCAGCGCCGGCCCGGCATGCGTGACCGCCTGCCGCTGCTGCGGGTTGAGGTCCGCCAACAGGTGGTCGGAGCCGGTGGAGTCGGCGCCCGCAGCGATCGGCTCCCCCCATCCCTCGAGTTCGGAGTCATCGAAGAGGGAGGCCATGCCGGGAGTTTAGTTCCAGCCCATCGGTCGATCGCCGCGACCGGGACGGGGGCCCGGCAACGGGCGCAGCTGCGCCGTCATAGCATCTGCGCATGCTTGAAGATGCTGCAGTGGAACGCGTTCTGGTCGTCACCGCCCATCCCGATGATGTCGACTTCGGGGCGGGCGGCACCATCGCGTCCTGGACCGCGCAGGGCATCGAGGTGCACTACTGCATCCTCACCAACGGAGACCAGGGTGGCTTCGATGACACGCCCCGTGACGAGATGGGGCCGCTGCGGCAACGCGAGCAGCGCGCAGCCGCGGACGTGCTCGGCGTCACCAGCGTGGAGTTCCTCGGCCATCCGGACGGCCATCTCGTCCCGACCGTGAAGTTGCGGGGAGAGGTGGTGCGGGCGATCCGCCGGGTGAAGCCGCAGCGCATGGTGATCTCCTCCCCGGATCGCAACTGGAGCATGGTCGGCGCCTCGCACCCGGACCACATGGCGGCCGGCGAGATCGCCATGCAGGCCGTCTACCCCGACGCCCGCAACCAGTTCGCCTTCCCCGCGCTGCTCGAGCAGGGCTACGAGCCCTGGGCGGTCGATGAGGTGTGGGTGATGTGGCACCCGCAGGCGAACCACTTCGTGGATGTCACCGAGCAGTTCCCCCGCAAGCTGCAGGCGCTCCGTGCGCACGTGTCCCAGACCTCCCATCAGGACGGGCTGGAGGACCACCTGCGCAACCGACTCACCGCCACCGCAGCGAAGGCCGGGTTCCCCGAGGGTCGCCTGGCAGAGGCCTTCATGGTGGTGAGCACGACCTGAAAAGCGGCGAACGGTCGGGCAGTTCGACCCATCGGCGTGCGTAATGCACCGTTCGATGAAGGTTCATCGGATCGTTGTGCTCTGCCCCTGTTGTGGACACTTGGCATTTCCTACCTTTGCCTCACGTTTCCACGAAGGGAAAAGTCTGTGCGAAATGCATCACTGCGCCGAGGCGCCGCAGTCGTCGCGGGTCTGACACTCGTCATGGGTGTCGTCTCTGCGACGACGGCCACTGCCGCCACCAAGCCAAAGCCCAAGCCCAAGCCGGCGGCAGCCGCTGCCGCCAACAAGGCCCTGGCCGCGCTCATCAAGGCCGCCAAGAAGGAGGGCCAGCTCAACGTCATCGCGCTCCCGCATGACTGGGCGAACTACGGCGAGATCATCACCACCTTCGCCAAGAAGTACGGCATCAAGGTCAACGAGCAGAACCCCGACGGTTCCTCCGCTGACGAGATCAACGCCGTCATCGCGCTCAAGGGCCAGCAGCGTCAGCCCGATGTCGTCGACGTCGGCCTGCAGTTCGCGGTCCAGGGTGCCGAGAGCGGCCTGTTCCAGCCCTACAAGGTGTCCACCTGGAAGGACATCCCGGCGACGGCCAAGGATCCGGCCGGCAAGTGGTTCCTCGACTACGGCGGTTTCATCGCCATCGGCTACAACGCCAAGCTCGTGAACCCGGCACCGACCTCGATCAAGGACCTGCTGAACCCGGCCTACAAGAACCAGGTCGCGCTCAACGGCGACCCGACGCAGGCAGGCGCAGCGTTCGCCGGTGTCTTCGCAGCGGCGCTGGCCAACGGCGGCTCCGTGAACAACGTACAGCCCGGCATCGACTTCTTCTCGAAGCTGAAGGCTGCGGGCAACTTCATCCCGGTGCAGGCGACGCCTGCCACCGTGCAGTCGGGCCAGACCCCGATCACGCTGGACTGGGACTACCTGCAGGCCAAGTACAAGGATGAGACGACCGGCAAGGTCGACTGGAAGGTCGTCGTGCCGTCCGATGCCCAGTACGGCGGCTTCTACGCCCAGGCCATCGTGAAGAACAGCCCGCACCCCGCCGCCGCCAAGCTGTGGGAGGAGTTCCTCTACAGCGACGCCGGTCAGAACCTCTGGCTCAAGGGTGGCGCCCGTCCGATCCGTCTCGCAGCCATGACCAAGGCACGCACTGCGAACAAGACGTACCTGGCGGCACTGCCGGCGATGCCGGCAAGCGCCAAGCCCACGTTCGCCACGCTCGTGCAGATCCTGCTGGCCAAGGTCACGGTTGCGCAGAACTGGTCGAAGATCTGACGTGTCGATCCTGACGCAGTCCACCGTCGCGGCTGGGGTTCGCCCCAGCCGCGCGGTGCGTCGTCGGCGGGTGCTGCGCAAGGCGCGGAACCTGGCCGGACTCCTCCCCTTCTTCGTCTACACGCTCATCTTCTTCGGCGCCCCGACCATCATGGTGGTCATCAAGGCCTTCCAGGATCAGCAGCACCACTGGACGCTGGCCAATGTCGCAGAGAGCATCCAGACCATCTACTTCGACTCCTTCGTGGAGAGCCTCAAGCTCTCGCTGTGGTCCGCGAGTACCGGGACCCTCGTCGGATTCGCCGCCACCTACGCGCTGCTCAAGACCGGGAACACCTGGTTGCGCAAGATCGTGCAGACGGCAGCAGGCGTCTTCGCCAACACCGGCGGGATCCCACTTGCCTTCATGTTCATCGCCGCACTCGGTACCTACGGCATGGTCACTGAGTGGCTGCAGCGCATCGGCATCGACATCTACGGCGGCCGGTGGACGCTCTTCGGGTTCAGCGGACTCCTGCTCGTCTACCTGTACTTCCAGATCCCACTCATGGTCATCGTCATCCTCCCTGCGCTCGACGCGCAGAAGCGGGAGTGGCGCGAGGCCGCAACCAACCTGGGCGCGAGCACACGCCAGTACTGGCTGCACGTGGGCGGGCCCATCCTCTTCGCGCCGGTGGCCGGCGCCTTCCTGCTGCTGTTCGCCAACGCCTTCGCGGCGTACGCGACCGCGCGCGCGCTCACGTCGGGCACCCTGCCCCTCGTGCCCCTGCAGATCGGCTCACTGCTCTCCGGCAACGTCATCGCGGACAAGGCGAACCTCGGCTTCGCGCTGGGCTTCGGCATGATCGTCATCGTCGCCATCGCCATGTTCATCTACAACGCCACCCAGAAGCGAGCCGCCAAATGGCTGCAGTAGTGAGGCGCCGCCGCGAACGGCACATCTTCGCCTGGGCCATCCTGGCGTTGATCGCGCTGTACTTCATGCTCCCGCTCGTGAGCGCCACCGAGTTCTCCCTGCGGGAGAACAACGGGACGCACGGACTCAACGCCTACCGCGCGATCTTCCAGCAGACGGACCTGCGGGACGTCGTCATGCTGACCCTGCGGCTCACCGTCATCTCGGTGGTGCTCTCACTGGCCATCATGGTGCCGACGGTCACCATGGTGCATCTGGGGGCCAAGAAGTACCGGCGACTCGTCGAGTTCATCTCGCTCCAGCCCCTGGTCATCCCGCCCATCGTGCTCGTCCTCGGGGTCGTCAATGTGATGCCCGTGTCCTTGCTGGGGTCGGCCGACCTGCTCGGCTTCGAGTACGTGGTGCTCGCCATGCCCTTCACCTTCCGCGCCCTCGACGCGGGGCTCATGAACCTGGACGTCAAGACCATCGTCGACGCCGCCCGGGGCCTGGGTGCGTCCTGGTTCACCGTGCTCGTACGCATCGTGGCGCCCAACCTCCGATCGGGCATCTTCGGTGCCATGTTCCTCACCATCGCGCTGGTGCTCGGGGAGTTCACGATGGCATCGCTCATGCTCTGGAACACCTTCCCCACCTGGATCGCCACCGTCGGGCAATCCGATGCGTCGCTCTCGGTGGCGCTGTCCGTGGCCAGCCTCGCCTTCGCGTGGGTATTGCTCGTCCTCATCTCGTTCGCAGATCGCCGCAGGAAGGCCTAGGAATGGAACGCACCAGCACGGGGGTCGAACTCCGCAACCTGCGTCGCACCTTCGGTCCTGTTGTCGCCCTCGACAACCTGAACCTCAGCCTGCAGCCGGGTGAGCTCATCGCCCTGCTCGGTCCCTCGGGTTGTGGCAAGACGACGGCCCTGCGGTTGCTCGCCGGCCTCGACCAGCCGGACTCCGGCGAGATCATCGTCGGTGGAAGGGACATCACGGCCATCCCCGCGTCCAAGCGCAACATGGGCATGGTGTTCCAGTCGTACTCGCTCTTCCCGAACCTCACCGCCGCGGAGAACGTCGCCTTCGGGTTGCGCGTCCGGCGGGTGGCCAAGCCCGAGCGCCTGAAGCGAGCCGCCGAGTTGCTCGAACTGGTGGGGCTGGGCGAGCAGCGTGACCGCTACCCGCACGCCATGTCCGGCGGTCAGGCCCAGCGCGTCGCACTCGCCCGGGCCATCGCCATCCAGCCCGATGTGCTGCTGCTCGACGAACCGCTCTCCGCGCTCGACGCCAAGGTCCGCACGCAGTTGCGCGATGAGATCCGGCGGCTGCAGATCGAGGTCGGCATCACCACCCTGTTCGTCACGCACGACCAGGAGGAGGCGATGGCCATCGCGGACCGCGTCGGTGTCATGCGTGCCGGCAACCTCGAGCAGCTCGACGTGCCGGCGGTGCTGTACGCGCGCCCGGCGACGCCCTTCGTCGCCAGTTTCGTGGGCACGAACAATGCCGTGCCGACCACGGTCGCCGGCGATGGCACGGTGGAGGTGCTCGGCCGCGCGCTGGCGGTAGCCACCGGCTCAGACGAGATCCCCATCGGGGGTGCCGCCAACGCCCTGCTGCGTCCCGAGTCGGTTTCCCTGGTGAGCCGGGATGGGGCGTCCGACGGTTCCAGCGGTGTCGTGAGCTCCACCTCGTTCTTCGGCTCGGTCACCCGGCTCACAGTGAAGCTCGACGCCGGGCAGTTCCTCCTCGTCGACATGCCCAGTGTGATCGCCCGCGACTTCACCGCTGGCACCGAGGTCATGGCACGCGCCATGACGAACGAGGTCGTGATCCAGCACCAGGAAGCGGTGGCCCTCATCGATGAGTGACACGCGCGCCTCCCGGCTCACGCGGTCGCCCCGCGTGCCCGGCGAGTTCCGAGCCGTGATCCCGATGCCGGGCGAACCCATCGACGTGGACGCCGACTGGCAGTCGCTGGCCTCCCTCATCCATCTGTCCGACCTCCACATCTGCGATGCGCAGTCGCCGTCGCGGGTCGAGTACTTCGATCGCTACGCGGATCCCGACAGCGTCTTCGCCGAGGCCATCGGCTACGTCGGGGTCTACCGGCCACAGGAGATGCTCACGACCCAGGTGCTGGCGTCTGCCATCGACGCGGCCAACGCCATCCAGTCGGGGCCGTCGGGTGCGCCGATCGACGTCGTCGTGATCACCGGTGACACGGTGGACAACGCCCAATGGAACGAGATGCGCTGGTATCACACGCTCCTCGACGGCGGCTCGGTGGAACCCGCGAGCGGTGACCCGGGACGCTGGGAGGGCGTGGGTGGCCCCAGCGATCCCGACGATCGCTACTGGCACCCTGAGGGAGGCGCTGACGACCTTCCGCGCCGCCTCCATGGCTTTCCCACCATCCCGGGCTTCTTCACGGTGGCCCAACGGGCGGTGACCTCGCCTGGTCTGCACCACGAGTGGCTGGCCATCCACGGCAACCACGATGCGCTGCTGCAGGGGGTGACCCCGCCCGACGACACCGTGCAGGCGATGACGACGGGCGACCGCCGCATCACCCGTGCCGGCGCTGGCGTCGATGTGGTGAAGCTGCTGCTCGACTTCTCCCCCATCGGTCCCGCCACCTTCCCCGCGGTGCCGGATTGGCCGACCGTGCCGGTGACCGCTGATGCCGAACGGGGCTTCATGCAGGCCGGGGACTACGCGGCCGCCCACCTCGCCTGCGGCCACGGCCACGGCTTCTCCGCGGAGAACGTGAGCAATCGCAACGCCTATTGGACGCGGGAACTCGGCGACAGCGTGCTGCTGGTCGCGCTCGACACCGTGAACCGGCACGGCGGCTGGCACGGCTGCGTCGACCGCACGCAGTTCGAATGGCTGCGCGACGTCCTGCAGGCCGCCGGTGATCGCTATGTCATCGTCATGTCACACCACCCGATCGACACCCTCGTGAACGGGTACACCATCGACGATCGGGCCCCGGCCCTCGCCGATGAGGTGGTGGCATTGCTGCTCCAATTCCCCAAGGTGGTCCTCTGGCTCGCCGGCCACACCCACCGCCACGAGATCACCTTCCATGGCGATCACGAGGCCCATGGCTTCTGGCATGTGCGCACGTCGTCGCTCATCGACTGGCCGCAACAGTCGCGCGTCGTGGAACTGCTCGAGAACGCGTCGCACCTGGTGATCGCCACCTACGTCTTCGATCACCACGGCACCGTGCGCCCCGATCTCGCGGACCTCGGCGACAACGATGCCGTCGCCGGCCTCTCGCGTTGGCTGGCCACCAACAACTGGCAGCGCCAGGAGGGCGAGCACGTGCTCGACGTGCTCGAGGGCGCACCGAGCGACCGCAACGTGCTGCTGCGGCTCGCCAAGCGCTGACCGCCCCCGCTGGCGAGGAGCTACGCGCGCGCAACCGCGAAGCTGATCGCGGACTCGATGCGGGTACGACGTTCGGGAGCCACGATCCAAGCCGACTGACGGCCCATGACCGTGAAATCCCAATGGCGTTCCGCACTCGGCTCGCCGACGAGCGCGGTGTCCTCGTCCACCCCGATGACGCGCGCCTCCCCGGCGAACGCGGCATGCATCGCGAAGTCGGGAACCCATTTCGACATGCGGTCGAAGTGCGGGAGCACGCGAATGCCGGGGAGCAGGCCGAGCCCGGGTGTCCCGGAACTGCGCGGATGCCGGAAGTCCGCGACATGACCGGCGAGCGCCATGGCACCGGCGCTGCAGCCGGCGATCGACGCACCGGCCATCCAGGAGGCGGCGATCGCCCGCCAGACCGCGCTGCCCAGGAGGGTCTGGGCGAGGAAGTTCGGGTTCCCACCGGAGAGGTAGATGAGGCCCGCTCCCTCGATGCGCGCCGCCCATGCAGGGTCATCGGCATCCTCGTGGCTGCGCACGTCGATGACGACCTGCTCCACGCCCAATCGTGCAGCGGCGGAGGCGCCCAACTCGTGCCAGTGGCGTAGGGAGGCGTCGCCCTCGGGCGCGGCCGCGGTCGCCAACTGCACGTATCGAGGCGGCCTGCCCTCGAGCAGGTGGGCCTCCACGTCGTGCATGACGGGCAGGTACTCGCCCGATCCGACGAGCGCAAGGCGACCGGGGAGCGTCATCTGCGCGCTACTCCCCGGAGAGCGAGACCCGGATGGCGGCGTGCGCGAGGAGCAGCATCGGATTCACTCCCATTCGATGGTGCCCGGGGGCTTGCTCGTGATGTCGAGGACCACGCGGTTCACCTCGCGCACCTCGTTGGTGATGCGCGTCGAGATGCGGGCCAGTAGTTCGTAGGGCAGGCGCGACCAGTCGGCGGTCATGGCGTCCTCGCTGGAGACCGGCCGCAGCACCACCGGGTGCCCATAGGTACGACCGTCGCCTTGCACGCCGACGGAGCGCACATCCGCCAGCAGCACCACCGGGAACTGCCAGATCGAGCGGTCGAGCCCCGCCGCGGTGGTCTCCTCGCGGACGATGGCATCGGCTGCGCGCAGGATGCGCAAGCGCTCCCGGTTGACGGCGCCGACGATGCGGATGGCCAATCCGGGGCCCGGGAAGGGGTGGCGCCAGACCATGGCCGAAGGCAGCCCGAGTTCGGCGCCGACGGCGCGCACCTCGTCCTTGAACAGGGTGCGCAGCGGTTCCACGAGCGAGAACTGCAGGTCGTCGGGCAGGCCGCCGACATTGTGGTGGGACTTGATCACCGCGGTGCCGGCACCGTGTCCGGACTCGACGACGTCCGGATACAGGGTTCCCTGCACGAGGTAGCGCACATCCCCCTCGGCCGCGAGGTCGCGCGCGGCGTCCTCGAACACCCGGATGAAGAGTCGACCGATGGTCTTGCGCTTGGTCTCCGGATCGCTCACGTCCGCCAGTTCGTCCAGGAAACGCTTCGAGGCATCCACCACGACCAAGCGGATGCCGGTGGCCGCGACGTACTCGCGCTCCACCTGCTCGCGCTCACCGGCCCGCAGCAACCCATGGTCGACGAACACGCAGGTCAGGTTGTCGCCGATGGCGCGGTGCACCAGGGCCGCCGCCACCGCGGAGTCCACGCCACCCGAGAGGCCGCAGATGACCTTGTCATCCCCCACCTGCTCGCGGATGGCGCGCACCTGGTCCTCGACGACGTTGCTCGTAGTCCAATCCCGTGCGCAGCCGGCGATGTCCCAAAGGAAGTGCTCGAGCACACGCTGGCCGTGCTCACTGTGCATGACCTCGGGGTGGAACTGCACACCGGCCAGACGGCGAGCGGAGTCCTCGAAGGCGGCGACGGGAGCCCCTGCGGTGGTCGCGGTTACCGCGAAGCCGGCGGGCGCCATCGACACGGAATCACCGTGCGACATCCACACCGACTGGGACGCCGGCAGCGCGTCGAACAGGACACCGGGGGCTGTGACCGTGAGTTCCGTGCGCCCGAATTCGGAGAGGCCGGTACGGCTCACCGTGCCGCCGAGTGCCTGGGCCATGGCCTGGAATCCGTAGCAGATCCCGAGCACCGGAATGCCCAGCTCGAACACGCCGACATCGAGTTGCGGCGCTCCCTCGGCGTAGACAGAGGAGGGCCCACCGGAGAGCACGATGGCCTTGGGCCGGCGCGCCGCCACCTCCGCCGCGGTGATGCTGAAGGGGACGATCTCGGAGTACACCTGCGCCTCGCGCACCCGGCGCGCGATCAACTGCGCGTATTGGGCCCCGAAATCGACGACGAGCACAAGTTCGTGTTGCGACAAGGGATTTCCTCTCGGACGCGATGGCCCATGCTACCGAAGCCCGGAAAGCGAACGGCCTCCGCACCTGGGGTACGGAGGCCGTTGCGCGGGAGGTCAGACGCCCAGCAGCTGCTTGAGCGGGTTGATCGCGAAGTAGACGACGAAGAGCAGCGCCACCACCCACATCAGCGGCTTGACTTCCCTGGCCTTGCCGCTCGCTGCCTTGATCACGCAGTAGGACACGAAACCGGCACCGATGCCGTTCGAGATCGAGTAGGTGAAGGGCATGACCGCGATGGTGAGGAAGGCAGGGATGCCGATCTCGAAATCGCTGAAGTCGATGTTCTTGACCTGCAGCATCATCAGGAAGCCCACGACCACAAGCGCCGGCGTGGCCGCTTCCGAGGGCACGATGCCCACGATAGGTGCGATCAGGGTCGAGAGCAGGAACAGCACGCCCGTGACGACCGAGGCCAGGCCGGTGCGGGCACCTTCGCCGATGCCCGATGCGGACTCGATGTAGGAAGTGTTGCTCGAGGTCGACGCCATACCGCCGGCGATGGCAGCGATGGAGTCGATGACGAGGATCTGCTGCAGTGCCGGCGGTTCACCCTGCTCGTCGAGCAGGTCGGCTTCGCCCGCCAGGCCCACAACCGTTCCCATGGTGTCGAAGAAGTCGGACA
>DAHWFQ010000077.1:0-3746 GCA_027324895.1 Actinomycetota bacterium
ATGGCCCAAGTGGGAAACCGAGATGTCGGCGGCGCCGGGCGCGCCGGCCAAGAAGCTGACGGCGCCTCGGCCGGGCCACGCCGACCTGGCCGGCATGCAGAAGTACGGTTTCGACGATGCCCGCCCGGTGCTCGAGCGCGCCAGTGCGCGCGAGACGGCCACCAGGGTGGCCCTCGGCGAGATCGCCAAGTCGCTCCTCGCCGCCGTCGCGGATGTCGAACTGGTGAGTCACGTTGTGCGGATCGGATCGGTCGAGGCGCCGGCAGCCGACCCGGCAGCCCTGGACGGGGACGCCCTGGACGCGGATCCAGTGCGCTGCGCGGATCCGTCCGCGTCCACGCTCATGGTCGCGGAGATCGACACCGCGCACAGGGAGGGCGACACGCTCGGGGGTGTGGTGGAGGTCGTAGCCCGCAACCTGCCGGTCGGTCTCGGTTCCCATGTGCACTGGGATCGCCGCCTGGACGCACGCCTGGCTGCTGCGCTCATGGGGATCCAGGCCGTGAAGGGCGTGGAAGTGGGCGACGGCTTCGCCCTGGCCGCGCTGCGCGGTTCCCAGGCGCATGACGAGATGGTCCCGACCGCCGCGGGCATTCGACGGGTGACCGGGCACAGCGGCGGTACCGAGGGCGGCATGACCACGGGCGAAGCGCTCCGAGTGCGGGCTGCCATGAAGCCCATGTCCACCGTGCCGCGTGCCCTGCGCACCGTCGACACCGCCACCGGCGAAGCGGCCCAGGCCTTCAACCAGCGCAGCGACGCCTGCGCCGTACCGGCGCTGTCGGTCATCGCCGAGGCCATGGTGGCCCTGGTGCTCGCGGACGCCGTGCTCGAGAAGTTCGGCGGCGACAGTGTCGCCGAGACGCGCCGGAACCTGCTGGCGTACAAGCGTGAGAGGCGCATCCGATGAGCCCGCGTGCCCTGCTCGTGGGCGCTCCCGGAGCGGGCAAGACGACCGTGGGGCGCGCGCTCGCCGAGCGACTCGGGGTGGAGTTCCGGGACACCGATGAGGACATCGAGCGCCTGGCCGGCAAGCGCATCGCGGACATCTTCATCGACGACGGCGAGGAGGCGTTCCGTGCCCTGGAGACCGACGTCCTGCAACGGGTCATCGGCGCCTCCGACGGGATCGTGTCCCTGGGCGGCGGGGTGGTGATGCGGGAGGCCAATCGGGAACTGCTGGCGGGCCTGCCGGTGGTGTGGCTCGATGTCACGCTCTCGGAGGCGGTCAAGCGCGTGGGGTTGGGGACCAGCCGGCCCCTCCTCATGGGTAACGTGCGGGGCCGGCTCATGCAGCTCATGGCAGAGCGGACGCCCGTGTACGAACAGGTCTCATCGATGCGGGTGAGGACCTCGGAGCGCGAGGTGCGGGCCGTGGTGGATGAGATCGTGACCCTGCTGGGGGCTCGGCATGCATGACCTGACGTCCATCCGGGTCGAGGTGGCATCGCCCTATGAGGTGCTCGTGGGCCGCAACCTCCTCGACCGCGTCGCTGGTTCCATCCCCAAGGCGACGCGCGTGGCGGTGATCCACCCGGCCGCGCTGGCGACCACTGCGCTCGCCATCGCCGACTCCCTGCGTGACACCGGCCGCATCGTCATCTCCATCGAGACACCCGACGCCGAGGCCGCGAAGACGGCGGAGGTGGCCGCCTACTGCTGGCAGGCTCTGGGCCAGTCCGCGTTCACCCGCTCCGACGCCATCGTCACCGTCGGCGGCGGGGCCACCACGGACCTCGGGGGCTTCGTGGCCGCCACCTGGTTGCGCGGCGTGCCGGTGGTCCACGTCCCCACGACGCTCCTCGGCATGGTCGACGCGGCCGTCGGCGGCAAGACCGGGATCAACACGGCCGAGGGCAAGAACCTGGTGGGCGTCTTCCACCACCCGACCGCCGTGCTCTGTGACCTCAACGCACTCGAGACGCTTCCCCCGAATGACCTGGTGGCGGGGATGGCCGAGGTGGTGAAGACGGGGTTCATCGCGGACCCCGCCATCCTCGACCTGGTCGACCGCGAGGCGGCAGCCATCCTGGACCCGCGCAGTCCGGCGCTCCGCGAAGCCATCGAGCGCGCCATCAGAGTCAAGGCCGGAGTGGTCGCCGATGACTTCACGGAGTCGAAGCCCGGCGGCTTGGGCCGGGAGATCCTGAACTACGGCCACACCTTCGGGCACGCGGTCGAGCGCAACGAGCGCTACAAGTGGCGCCACGGTGCCGCAGTCGCCGTCGGGATGATGTTCGTCGCCGAGTTGGCGCGGCTCGCGGGGCGGATGGATGACGCGCTCGTCGACCGCCATCGCAGCACCCTGCAGGCGCTCGGACTGCCGACCACCTACCGCGGCGATCGTTGGCCGCAATTGCTGGAGGCCATGTCACTGGACAAGAAGAGCCGGGGATCGCTACTGCGCTTCGTCGTCCTTGAGTCGCTGGCCAAACCCGCCCTGCTCGAAGGCCCAGACCCTGCGCTGCTGCTCGCCGCATACGGCGAGATCTCGCGCTAGAGAACTAGGCTCGCACCATGCGGCTGCTCATCCTCAACGGTCCCAACCTGGCGCGGCTGGGCAAGCGTGAGCCCGGCATCTACGGCTCGATGTCGTACGCGGAACTGGCGTCCGAGTGCCTGGCCGTGGCGAGCGAACACGGGTTCGAGGCCGAGGTACGGCAGACGGACGACGAGGCGACGCTCATCGGCTGGTTGCATGAAGCGGCGGACGACTCCGTCCCGGTGATCCTCAACCCGGCCGCCTTCACCCACTACTCCTATGCCCTGCGCGATGCGGCCGCCCAACGCACCGCACCGCTCATCGAGGTGCACCTCTCCAACCCGCTCTCCCGCGAGGAGTTCCGCCACACCTCGGTGATCAGTGGCGTGGCGACCGGCACCATCGGTGGCTTCGGCCCGGACTCCTACCGCTTGGCCATCCGGGCCATGGCCACCCTGATGGCCCCCCGCGCCTGAGCAGGCGCGCGGTCGGACGGACGCCCCGGCTCCGGTAAACTCCCCCTTGAGTTGCGGGGGAGCCCCCGTCTGACGAAAGGGTCCCTTGTGGCAACCACCAACGATCTCAAGAACGGGCTTGTCCTGAGCCTCGACAACGGACTCTGGACCGTGGTCGAGTTCCAGCACGTGAAGCCGGGCAAGGGCCCCGCCTTCGTCCGCACCAAGATGAAGCACATCCTGTCGGGCAAGGTCGTCGAGCGCACCTTCAACGCGGGCATCAAGATCGAGACCGCCAACGTCGACAAGCGCGACATGCAGTTCCTGTACCGGGATGGCGACGACTTCGTCTTCATGGACACCGCCACCTACGACCAGCTGCACATCAGCCCCGCAGTGGTCGGCGATGCGGAGCACTTCATGCTCGAGAACCAGACCGCCATCGTCGCCACGCACGACGACGAGCCGCTGTACGTGGAGCTGCCCGCCTCGGTCGAGCTCGTCATCGAGCACACCGATCCCGGCGTGCAGGGCGATCGCTCCACCGGCGGCACCAAGCCCGCCCGTCTGCAGACGGGCTACGAGATCCAGGTCCCGCTGTTCATCGAGACCGGCACCAAGGTGCGCGTCGACACCCGTGACGGCTCGTACCTCGGCCGCGTCAACAACTGATGAGTGCCCGGACCAAGGCCCGCAAGCGCGCCTTGGATGTCCTGTTCGAGGCCGAGCAGCGCGGCGTGGAGCCGCGCACGGTGTACCTGCGTGTCGCCAATGACGCCACCTCGCCACTGAACCCGTACACCGAGGAA
>DAHWFQ010000079.1:0-4940 GCA_027324895.1 Actinomycetota bacterium
GCCTCACCTTCGAGACCGAGTTCTTCGAGCGACACGGATTCCAGGCCATCGAGGAGCGCCCGGTCACCGTCGAGGTCTACGAGGCCCTGCTCGAATCCCGCGACGAGGGCGTCGCCGAGTTGCTGGGCTTGGAACGGGTGAAGCCGAACACCCTGGGCAACACCCGCATGCTGCGCTTCGTCTAGCAGTGATCGGCTGAGCGAGACGGCCTGCTCGCATCCAGCGGCACCATTCCCGCTGCGGTGCGACGCTGCACGACCGTGCCGTGGTCACCCAGCGTCGTACCGGGAGTGACGGGGTCGCGACAGCGCGGTTGCGGGAATTGTCGCCCAACGGGTCTGACGAACAGCACCGCGATTCGCCTAGCCTCGCCTGATGACGTTCAAGACCATCATCGAGCCCTTCCGCATCCATTCCGTCGAACCCATCCGCCTCACCAGCCGGGCCGAGCGCGAGCACGCCCTGAGAACGGCGGGCTACAACCTGTTCTCGCTGCGCGCGGTGGACGTGATGATCGACCTGCTCACGGACTCCGGGACGGGCGCCATGAGTCGCGACCAATGGGCGGCCATCCAGCACGGCGACGAGTCGTACGCGGGCTCGCCGTCATGGGAGATCTTCCGCGACGCCGTCACCTCGCTGTTCCCCTTCAAGCACGTCATCCCCACGCACCAGGGACGGGCCGCGGAGAAGATCCTGTTCTCGGTCATCGGCGGTGCCGGGAAGTTCATCCCCAGCAACACGCACTTCGACACCACGCGCGCGAACATCGAGTACACGGGCGCCGAGGCCGTCGACCTCGTCATCGCCGAGGGTCGTGATCCGAACAACCTGCACCCCTTCAAGGGGAACATGGATGTGGCGGCCTTGGACCGATTCATCGTCGCCCACGGCGCCCAACACGTGCCCGCGGTGATGCTCACGGTCACGAACAACTCCGGTGGCGGCCAGCCCGTGTCCCTGCAGAACATCCGCGAGGTGAGCGAGGTGGCCCATCGCCACGGCATCCCGTTCATCCTCGACGCCTGCCGGTACGCCGAGAACGCCTGGTTCATCCGCGAACGTGAGGCCGGGCAGGCCGAGCGCAGTGTCGCGGACATCGTGCGTGAGATGGCGTCGTACGCGGATGGCATGACGATCTCCGCCAAGAAGGATCCGATGGGCAACATCGGCGGCTGGCTGGCGTTGAACGACGACGTCATGGCAGCCGAGGCGCGCACCATGCTCATCCTCACCGAGGGCTTCCCGACCTACGGCGGCTTGGCCGGCCGTGACCTGGAGGCGCTGGCCGTCGGCATCCGCGAGTCGGTGTCCCACGACTACCTGCAGTACCGCATCCGCTCGACCGCCTACCTGGGCGAGGCGCTGTTCGCCTCGGGGATCCCCGTGGTGCGGCCGATCGGTGGCCACGCGGTCTACATCGACGCCAAGGCCATGCTGCCGCACATCCCGCCGAAGCAGTACCCGGGGCAGTCACTCGCCGTGGCCCTCTACGAGGAGGGTGGCATCCGCGGCTGCGAGATCGGCACCGTGATGTTCGGCATGCACCCGGACGGCACCGAGCACGAGTCAGCCATGGAATTGGTGCGCCTCGCCATCCCGCGCCGCACCTACACGCAGAGCCACATCGACTACGTCATCGAAGTCTGCCAGGCGGTGGCGGGGCGCGCTGCGGATCTGCGCGGATACCGCATCGTCGAGCAACCCCGGGCCCTGCGCCACTTCACCGCCAAGTTCGAGCCGATCGCGTAGGTGACCCATGCGCGCCCTGTTCATCCAGCACGACCACGCCAGTCCCGCAGGGCCCATTGCCGAGCGATTCGTGCAGCGCGGCTACCAGGTCGAGTACTTCCAGGTCGTGGATGCGGCGAACTACCTGACGCCCAATGTCGACGCCGCGTTCCCCGACCTCACCGCATACGACGTGGTCGTTCCCATGGGCGCCGCGTGGGGTGCCTGGGATGACGCCTCCATCGGTCGGTGGCTGGCACCGGAGTTGGCCGCGGTGCGCGCCGCGCAGGCCGCGGGGACGCCGATATTCGGCATCTGCTTCGGTGCGCAGCTCATCGCCCGGGCCTTGGGCGGGTCGGTCGCCCCCGCCCCCTCGGGCGAGTTCGGCTGGCACGTCGTGCACTCGGACGACGAGAAGCTCATCGGGCAGGGACCGTGGTTCCAGTGGCACCATGACCGTTTCGTCGTGCCACCCGGAGCGACGGAGATCGCGCGCTCGCCGAAGGCGCCGCAGGCCTTCACGATCGGCCGCACCATGGCCCTGCAGTTCCATCCCGAGGTGACGAGTGAGGTGTTCGCGGAGTGGCTCACCGTTCCGGGTGGTGAGGACAGCCTCGCGGGCGACGGCATCGACACCGCGCTGCTCATCGCGCAGACGAGGGCCGAGGACGAACCCGCGACGAAGCGCGCGCACGCCCTCGTCGATGCCTTCCTGGATCAGGTGGCCACCCGACCCCCGGTGCCTGCGCCGGCTGCCTAGGCCGGGCCACACGCACATCGTGCGCCGCGGACCGCGGGCGGTGGGCGACCGAGGACGCCCGCTCGCTCAGCCGGTGTTGCGCAGGCCCGTGGCGATGCCGTTGATGGTGAGCGACAGGGCCCGGCGCAGGGTGGGCTCGACCTCACCCGCCGCCCGCTGCTCGCGAACCCGCTCCAACAGCGCGATCTGCAGGTACTGCAGTGGCATCAGGTAGTAGTCGCGGATGACGAGCGTGCCCGCGAGCGCCGGATTGGACGCGAGCAGCGTGGGGCCGTGGGTGATCTCGACCAGCTCGGTGACGGTGAGCTCGTGCTCCGCCTTGATGGCTTCGAAGATGTGATGCAGTTCGGCCGGCACCAGCCGTGACACGTACTGCCAGGCGATGTCCATGTCGGTCTTCGCCAGCGTCATCTCCACGTTGGAGATGAAGTTCCGGAAGAAGTGCCAGTCGTGGTACATCTCGTGGATGCGCTCTCCGAAGCCGGCCTCGCGGGCGGCGCGCAGGCCGGAGCCGACGCCGAACCAGCCGGGCACGATCTGCCGCGACTGCGTCCAGCCGAACACCCAGGGGATGGCGCGCAGCCCCTCGATGCCCGCGTTCGTGTCGGGCCGGCGCGAAGGGCGCGAGCCCATGTGCACGTCGGCCAGTTCCTCGATCGGCGTGGAGAGCGCGAAGTAGCGGGCGATGTCCGGCTGGGTCACCAGTTCGCGGTACTTGGCCTGGGCCGCTTTGGAAGTGACGCGCATGGCGTCGTCCCAGATCTGCAGGTCCTGCGGGTCCTGGCGTGGCACCCGGTTCAGCAGCGTGCTCTCGATGACGGCCGCCAACATCTGCGAGAGGTTCTCGCGGGCGAGCGTCGGGAGCAGGTACTTGTCCGAGATGACCTCGCCCTGTTCCGTGATCTTGATGTCGCCGTCGAGGACGCCCCAGGGCTGGGCGAGGATCGCCTCGTAGGCGGGACCACCGCCGCGGCCCACGGTGCCGCCGCGGCCGTGGAAGAGCCGCAGGTGGACGCCGTGCGCCCGCGCCACATCGCGCAGGCGCCGCTGGGCCAGGTGGATCTCCCATTGCGAAGTGGTGATTCCAGCGTCCTTGTTGGAATCCGAGTACCCGAGCATGACCTCCTGCACGTCGCCGCGCAGTGCCACGATCTTGCGGTAGGACGGGTCGGAGAGCAGGCGTCCGAGGATCTCGCCGGCCATGCGCAACTCGTCGACGGTCTCCAGCAGCGGCACTACGCCGATGCTGGCGCGCTCGGCACGGATGTCGATGAGGCCGGCCTCCCGTGCCAGGACGGCAGCGGCCAGCACGTCGTCCGCACCCTTGGTCATGGAGATGATGTAGCTCTCGACGACGTCCTTGCCGTAGAGGTCCTGGGCCCGGCCGATCGCGCGGAAGGCGTTGAAGGTGATGAGACCCTCCGCGTCAAGCGGTGGCGGCGCCGGTGCGAGTGGGCGCATGGAGGTGAGCTCCGCAGCGAGCACGTCGAAGCGCTCGTCGGCGTCGAGCGTGGCGTACCAACCGGGTCCGTTGAGGCGGTCGAAGAGCTGGCCGACGGCATGCTGGTGCTTGGCGGAGTGCTCGCGCACATCGAGCGTGGCCAGCGTCAAGCCGATGGCCTCCATGACGTTGATGGCTCGACGCAGCACCTCGTGCGAGACGGTGACGTCACCCTCGCAGGCGCTGAGCGAGGCCAGCACCTCGTTGAGGTCGGCGACGAACTCCTCGGTGGACAGGTAGTCGTGACGATCGCGGTGCGAGGTCTCGTTGCTCACGCGTCGCCGCGTGTTCACGAGCTTCTGGCGGATCAGCCGCAGCTTGAGGCGCCACGGCTCCTCGGCGTTGATGCGCAGGAAGCGCTCGTCGAGTTCCGGCAGCTTGTGCAGGTCGCGCTCGATGGAGTCCCACAGCGTGTTGTCGCGGGTGCGCGTGGCGATGCGCTCCGAGATCGAGAGGTCCTCGATCAGGCGGTCCAGGTGCACGAGCAGGTCGCCGATCGCATGCTCACGCATGAGCGCGAGCACCTCGAGCGTGATCTCCGGCGTGACGAAGGGGTTGCCGTCGCGGTCGCCACCGATCCAGGAGCCGAAGGTGATGGGCGTGGTGCCGTCCGGAATGGTGACGCCGATGGCGACGAAGGCCTCCTCCAGGTCCTCGAGCACGCGCGCGAGCGGGCCCTGGGCCATGGTGTCGAGGAAGTGCAGGGCGTTTCGCGCCTCGTCCATCACCTCGGGCCGCTCGAGGCGCAGTTCGTCGGTCTGCCAGAGCAGGTGGATCGACTCGCGCAGCCTCCGCTCCCGACGCGGGGACGCCGGGGTGTCGAGGACGCTGGCCAACCGAAGCAGTTTCAGGAGCACGGAACGTCGCGCCGCCTCGGTCGGATGCGCGGTGAACACGGGTTCGGCGTTGATGCGGCGGATGGCCGCGGCGGCTGCCTCCGGGTCCATG
>DAHWFQ010000082.1:0-4632 GCA_027324895.1 Actinomycetota bacterium
GAGCGCCGGGCGTCCTCCGGGCAGGCTAACGGGCCGCCCCCTGGCCCTGAGCGGCGGGCCGAAGGGACCGGCCCGCTCCGGCCGCCTGCTCCGGCGCTCGAAATCCGCCGCTGACCTACATCACAGGTGGGCGCATTGCGACCGACGTGACGGCGGTCGGAGGATTTCAAGGGGAGAACGGCCCAAAAGGGGTGAAAAGCGGCCAATACGCGCGTTCGTCGTGGAATCGTGCCCTTTGGCCTAAGAAAAGCAACCGTTCAGCGAGCAGAATACGCTCTGTTCACACGCTCCCAAGTGAGGAAACCACATGACGAACCCGCCCACCAACAATGCGCGACTGATCGCGTGGGTCGAAGAAATCGCCGCACTCACCAAGCCCGACGAGGTCGTCTGGGCGGACGGCTCACAGGAGGAGTGGGATCGCCTCACCACGCAGTTGGTCGATGCGGGCACCTTCATCCGCCTGAATCCCGAGAAGCGCCCCAACTCCTTCCTCGCCCGCTCCAACCCGTCCGACGTGGCCCGCGTCGAGGACCGCACCTTCATCTGCGCGGACTCCAAGGAGGAGGCCGGTCCCACGAACAACTGGATGGCCCCCGACGAGATGCGCGCCACGCTCCACCCCTTGTTCGACGGCGCCATGCGCGGACGCACGATGTACGTCATCCCCTTCTCCATGGGTCCGCTGGGCTCGCCCATCTCGCAACTCGGGGTGGAGATCTCAGACTCTCCGTACGTCGTGCTCAACATGCGCATCATGACCCGCATGGGCCGGGCCGCCCTCGACGCGATCGGTGACGGAGACTGGGTCAAGGCCGTGCACAGCGTCGGTATGCCCCTGGTTGACGGCGCCCAGGATGTGCCGTGGCCGTGCAACGACACGAAGTACATCACCCACTTCCCCAAGACCCGTGAGATCTGGTCCTTCGGTTCGGGCTACGGCGGCAATGCGCTGCTGGGCAAGAAGTGCTTCGCCCTGCGCATCGCGTCCAACATGGGCAAGGCCGACGGCTGGCTCGCCGAGCACATGCTCATTCTCAAGCTCACGTCCCCCGAGGGCGACGTCAAGTACATCACCGGCGCCTTCCCCAGCGCCTGTGGCAAGACGAACCTCGCGATGCTCCAGCCCACCATCGCGGGCTGGAAGGTCGAGACCATCGGTGACGACATCGCCTGGATGCGCTTCGGTGCCGACGGCCAGCTCTATGCGATCAACCCCGAGGCCGGCTTCTTCGGTGTGGCGCCGGGCACGGGCATGTCCACCAACGCCAACGCCATGCTCAGCCTCACCGGCAACTGCATCTTCACCAACGTCGCGCTCACGGACGATGGCGATGTGTGGTGGGAGGGCATGACCGCGGAGACCCCGGAGCACCTCATCGACTGGCAGGGCAACGACTGGACGCCCGCCTCGGGCAAGGTCTCCAGCCACCCGAACAGCCGCTTCACGGCGCCCGCCTCGCAGTGCCCGTCCATCGCCCCCAATTGGGAGGACCCGGCCGGCGTCCCCATCTCGGCCATGCTCTTCGGCGGTCGCCGCGCCTCGAACGTCCCGCTGGTTGTCGAGGCCCGCGACTGGTCTCACGGCGTGTTCCTGGGCGCCACCATCGCCTCGGAGCAGACGGCGGCAGCGGAGGGCACCGTCGGCGCCCTCCGTCGCGATCCCTTCGCCATGCTCCCGTTCTGCGGCTACAACATGGCCGAGTACTGGGGCCACTGGCTGTCCATGGCGGAGCGCGCCGGCGCCAAGTTGCCGAAGATCTACCAGGTGAACTGGTTCCGCAAGAGCGCCGAAGGCAAGTGGCTGTGGCCCGGATTCGGTGAGAACAGCCGCGTCCTCGCCTGGGTCGTGAAGCGCGTGGCCGGTCGTGTAGACGCCCACGAGACGCCGCTCGGCTTCGCGCCGCTGCCCGGCGACCTCGACCTGCAGGGCCTCGACATCACGCCGGAAGACCTCGCCGAGCTCTTCCACGTGGACACCGAGCGCTGGCTCGCCGAGTGCGACATGACCGCCGAGTACTTCACGAAGTTCGGCGACCACGTGCCGGTCGAGCTGCGCGAGGAACTCGCCGCCTTGCGCACGCGCCTGCAGAACGCGTAACGCAAGCGAACGCAAGTGGGTGGCACCCGACGGGTGCCACCCACTTCGCATTCCGACGCTCCGCCGGCCGCCCTCCGTGGCCCTGGTGCGGACTGCGGATCTCGTTGATTCGCAAGGGAAATCGAGCATCACAGGGCGCCCGATAGAATGCCGCTCCGCTGCCGCGAGCAGTGGCCACACTGGAGGGCATGATGTCGATCGACCTGCGCGGCCGCGATTTCCTCAAGGAGATCGACTTCACGGCAGCGGAACTCACCGCCCTGATGGATGTCGCAGCGACCTTGAAGTCGAGCGGGCGGCAACGCCAGCGCCACCTCGAGCGTCGATGCATCGCGCTCATCTTCGAGAAGACCTCGACCCGCACGCGCTGCGCCTTCGAGGTCGGCGCGCACCACCAGGGCGCCGACGTCACCTACCTCGATCCCACCGGTTCGCAGTTCGGCCACAAGGAGTCGGCCGCGGACTCCGGTCGCCTGCTCTCGCGCATGTTCGACGCCATCCAGTTCCGCGGCAAGTCGCAGGCCATCCTCGAGACCCTGGCGGAGTTCTCGCGCGTGCCCGTCTACAACGGGCTCACGGACGACTGGCACCCGACGCAGATGCTTGCGGACTTCCTCACCATGCGTGAGCACGCCACCAGCGGCGACCTCGCGCAGGTCTCCTTCGCCTACCTGGGCGACGCGCGCAACAACATGGGCAACTCCATGCTCGTCACGGCCGCCATCCTGGGCGCCGACGTGCGCATCGTCGCCCCCAGGGAGTTGTGGCCGACCGCGTCGGTGCAGGCGATGGCGCGGGAGGCGGCTGCGCGCTCGGGCGCGCAACTGCTCATCACCGAGGATGTCGAGGCAGGCGTGCGCGGAGCCGAGTTCATCCACACCGATGTCTGGGTGTCCATGGGGGAGGACGAGGAGGTCTGGGACCAGCGCGTCTCCGCCCTGCGCCCGTACCGGGTCACGTCGGACACGCTGGCCCTCACCGGGCGCAAGGACGTGAAGTTCATGCACTGCCTGCCCGCCTACCATGATCAGTCCACGCCGACCGGTCGTCACGCGGCGGAGGCCTACGGCTTCCTCGACGGCATCGAGGTGAGCACGAGCGTGTTCGACGGCCCGCACAGCATCGTGTGGGACCAGGGCGAGAACCGCCTCCACACCATCGAGGGGCTGATGGTCGCGACCCTCGGTGACCTCGAGACCGGCGCCATCCTGCGTTCCTAGTCGACCGGCCGGCACGACCTACACTGCTGCCCATGCCCCTCGAGACACCAGGTCTGTCGACGCTCCCCGAGACGCGGACCGACACCCGCACCGACGACGGAGACCACGACCTCTTCGCGCACTATGTGCGCAAGGACAAGATCGTCGAGAGTGCCGTGACCGGGATCCCGGTGGTGGCCCTGTGCGGCAAGGTGTGGGTGCCCAACCGCGACCCCTCGAAGTTCCCCCTCTGCCCGGACTGCAAGCGCATCTACGACGGCCTCAAGCCCGGCAAGGACGAGTAGCCCGCGACTGCGGTGTGGTCCGCTGTCGCCGGTGCGTGATGCCGTGGTCAGCAGCCGGCGAATGAGGCCGCGAGGGCGTCGATGGCGAGTCGCGTCCTGATGCGCACCGGCTCGCTGTCCTTCACCCCGTTGATGATGATGGCGAAGGGCCGGGTGATGCCGGACTGTGCGGGCGCGTAGCCGGCCAGTGAGATGACGTCCCTGAGTGAGCCTGTCTTGGCCGCGAGCACACCCCTCACGCATTTCGACGGCTTCGTCGCATAGCGCTTCTTCAAGGTGCCATCGACGCCGGCCCGGGGGAGTAGCGAGCGCAGAACCTGGGTGCGCGGGTGGAGCGCGGCGATGCGCAGGGTCTGGGCCACGGCGAGGGGCGTCATGCGATTGGCGCGCGAGAGCCCCGCGCCGTCCACCAGCCTGACCGCCTTGGTGGGGACGCCCATATGCCGGAGCTGCGTCAAGGCGAAGCCGCGGGCGTCTGCCCAGCTCGCCCCGTGCCCGGCGGCGATGGAGGAGAGGCGGAAGGCCATCTCTGCGATGTCGTTGTCGGAGTACCAGAGCATGTCGCGCAGCGTCGACTTCAGGGTGTAGCCACTGATGGCGCTGATGCGGGTGCCGGTGGAGACCGTCCGGCCCGTGAACGGCACCCGCACCCCATCGGCCGCGAGGGCCCGCCGGAAGATCCTGCCGGCGTCGATGCCGGAGTCGGCGACCCGGCGCTGGTCGACGACGAGGGCGCGCACCGGGCGCTCCTCGACGGGCACCTGTGCTGCCACCACGCCGGGTTGCAGTGAGGGGGCCGGGAACAGGGAGTCGTCGATGGGGAGCCGCTTCGGCGAGGCGCCCATCGCCGTGAGCGTCTCCACCGTGGTGGCGGCGAGGGTGTCGACCTGGGCGGACGTGAGCGCCGGGTCACCGCCGCCGACGAGCGTCAGTGTCCCGGTGGCGCTGTCGAAGTCGACGCTGGTGACCGGCTTCCACTCGGGTCCGAGGACCTCGAGTGCGATGGTCGCGGTGATGACCTTCATGG
>DAHWFQ010000097.1:0-1889 GCA_027324895.1 Actinomycetota bacterium
TCGGTGGTCATGGGAGCCTCCCGGTCAATCTGATATCACATTGATATCACTCTCGGTCGACGGCCACAACCGTCCGCGAGGGGATCGGGCGCCGCGGCGTCACTCCAGCGGGTGCAGTTGGCGCGCCGCTTCGGCAATGGAACCGGTGAGCGACGGGTAAACGGTGAAGGTGGCGGCCAGGTCATCGACGGTGAGCCGCTTGGTCACCGCGAGCGCCAGGGTCGCGATGAGTTCGCTGGCCCGGGGCGCGACCACCACGCCGCCCAGCACCACGCCCGAGCCCGGATCGCAGAACACCTTCACGAAGCCCTCGCGCACGTTCTGCATCTTCGCTCGCGCGTTCGTGTGCAGCGGCAGCAGGATGCCCTCTGCCACCACGGCTCCGGCGTCGACCTGGGCCTGGCTCACGCCGACCGTGGCAATCTCCGGGTCGGTGAAGATGTTGGCGGTCACCAAGCGCACGTCGAGCGGCGCCACCGCAGCCCCGAGGGCGTGGCGCATGGCGATACGGCCCTGCATGGCCGCGACCGACGCGAGCATGAGGACGCCCGTGCAATCGCCGGCAGCATAGACGCCTCGCACATTGGTGCGTGAGACGCGGTCGACCACGATGTGCCCGCTCGCGGAGGTGTCCACCCCCACCGCGTCCAGGCCCAGCCACTCCGTGTTGGGAAGGGAGCCCACGGCCATCAGGCAGTGTGAGCCCTCCACGGTACGGCCGTCAGCGAGGGTGACGACCACGGAATCCCCTTGGCGCACCACGGATTCCGCCCGCGCGCGCGAGACGACGGCGATACCGCGCCGCGCGGACACGGCCTCGATGACGTTGGCGGCGTCCGCATCCTGCCCGGGGAGCACGTGGTCCCGTGACGACACGAGTGTCACCTTGCTCCCGAGCCCGTGGTAAGCGCTCATGAACTCGGCACCGGTGACACCGGAGCCGACGACGATCAGGTGTGAGGGGAGCACCTCGAGGTCGTACAACTGCTTCCAGGTGAGGATGCGCTCGCCGTCGGGCAGTGCCGTCGGGAGTTCGCGCGGACGGGCGCCGGAGCTGATGAGCACGACATCAGCGGCCAGGGACTCGTCGAGCCCGCGCACACCGACCAGTCCTGCCGAGTGGAGGAATCCCTCACCACGGATGATGCGGATGCCCTCCGAGCGAAGGCGCTCACCGATGTCCGCGCTCTGGGCCTCGGCGAGTTCCCGGACGTGCGCGTTCAGGGTGCGGATGTCGACACCCACGCGCGAGTACGAGGTCTTGCGGCCATCGAACTCGAGGCCGAAGCGGGCGCCCTCGACGGCCCGGGTGAGGATGTTCGCCGCTTCGATGGCGCTCTTGCTCGGTACGACATCGGTGAGCACTGCGGCCCCACCAAGCCCGTCACGCTCCACGACGGTGACCTCCGCGCCCAGCTGGGCCGCGACCAGTGCCGCCTCGTAGCCGCCCGGTCCCCCACCGATGATCACGACCCGCGTCATCTCGCCACCTTTCGCCGTCCTCCGCGGACGACCTACCCTGCGTTCGTGGCACTGTACGCGGCGTACGGCTCGAACCTGCACCCCTCCTTGATGTCCGAGCGCGCACCGCATTCCCCCGCGGTGGGCCCCGGCTGGCTCCAGGGCTGGCGCCTCACCTTCGGCGGCGAGGACCTCAGCATCCATGGCGCGCTCGCCACCATCGTCGAGCATCCGGGCTCGCAGGTGTTCGTCATGGTCTACGCGCTCACCGACCTCGATGAGCGCCTGCTCAACCAGTTCGAGGCGGCGGACCTCGGCATCTACCGCAAGATCCACGTGCGCGTGTGCATGCTCGACCGCGACATCACGGCCTGGCTGTACGTGCTCGACGGCTTCGAGGGCGGCGCGCCCACCCGCATGTACCTGCG
>DAHWFQ010000101.1:0-11158 GCA_027324895.1 Actinomycetota bacterium
GGCGCCGGCATCGCCGTCGGGCTGGGGCGCCTCGCGGGCCTGGATATGGGCTCCATCACTGGCCTCTACACGGGCGCACTCACGAACACCCCGGCCCTGGCCGCTGCCTCGGCGGCGTCACCCGACGACGCCGCGAGGATCACCGTCGGCTACTCCATCACCTACCTCTTCGGCGTTCTCGCCATGCTGGCCGCCGGCTGGTTCGTCACGCGCAACCTCACCGAGGTCGCCGCGGAGGCGGCCAAGGAGCATCAGGACCTCGTGCACGTGAGCATCCGCGTCGACAAGGAGGGCCTGCCCTCACTCGGCGCTCTGGTGGAGGAGTTCGACAACCGCGTGGTGTTCTCGCGCTACCGCCACAACCGGGTCGTCACCATCGCCCTCGACGAGCACTGGCCCGTCCCCACCGACATCGTCACCGCAATCGGCCCACAGGACGTGGTGGATGCGGTCATCGAGCGCATGGGGCACGCGTCCTCGCTGCACCTGCCCCTCGATCGCAAGGACGTCGACTTCCGCCGCATCCTGGTGTCCCGCTCCGAGGTGGCCGGCAAGACCATCGGCGAGCTCAAACTGGGCCACAAGTTCGGCGCGGTGGCGACACGCGTGCGTCGCGGCTCCCTCGACCTGCTCGCCACCGACGACCTCACGTTGGCCCTGGGCGATCGTGTTCGCGTCACCGCCTCCGAGGAGCAGTTGGTGCGTGTCGCCAGGTTCTTCGGCGACCAGGAGCGCGAGACGGGCAACATCAATCCGGTCGCCACCATGGCCGGCATCGCCATCGGCGTCGCCATCGGCGCCATCGAGCTCCCGATGCCCAACAACGTCGCGCTCATGCTTGGCAATGCGGGCGGCCCGTTGGTGGCCGGCCTCATCCTCGGCAAGCTGCAGCGCACCGGTCGGATCGTGTGGACCGTCCCGCATGCCGCGTCGGCCGCGATGAGCGAACTGGGCCTGCTGCTGTTCCTCATGTACGCGGGCGCCAAGGCCGGCGCCGCCCTCTTCACCTCGCTCGCCGGAACTCCGTGGGCGCAGATGATCGCCATCGGCGTGGTTGTCGCGCTCACCTCGGCGCTCCTGCAGATCCTGCTCGGTCGCCTCGTCTTCAGGACGCGCGTGTTCGAGCTGGCCGGCCAGCTGGCCGGTTCGCAGACGCAGCCCGCGGTGCTGGTGTTCGTGAACGAGCGCCTGAAGTTCAACCCCAACGTCAACGTCGCCTACTCCTTCGCCTACCCGGCGGCCATGGTGAGCAAGGTGATGATCGCGCCGCTCATGGTGCTGTTCCTGCACTGAGGTGTCGTTGGAAGCGCCACACGGGGGACTTTCGGCTCACGATCATCGGTCGATACTTTGGGGTAAGTGGTAATCATCACGCGATGAACGGCACTTCCGGCGCGTGAACGCTGGAACAATTGGCCCATGAGATTCCTCGCCGAGAACCCCATCTTCTACATCGTCCTCATGCTCGGTCTGGGCTCCTACATCGGGCATGTGAAGTACAAGTCCTTCGGCCTCGGCCCGGCGGCCGTGCTCTTCGTCTCCATCGGTTTCGCGGCCTACTTCGCCACCCATGGCATCGTCATCGACCCCGGCTTCATGACGGGCTACAAGATGGTCGGCGAGTTGGGCCTGGCCATCTTCGCCTACCTCATCGGCGTCTCCTCCGGGCCGGCCTTCTTCGGCTCGCTGCGCACCGCCTGGGGCCCGGTCCTATCCGTGGTGGCCGCCATGGTGTCCGGCGCCTTCGTCGCCATCGGCCTGGGCAAGGCCGCCGGCCTGGACACCGGCATGATCTCCGGCCTCTTCTCGGGCGCCCTCTCGAACACCCCCGCGCTCGCAGCGGCGGCGGCCGCTGCGCGCACACCCGCCCAGGCCGAGCAGATCACCGTCGGGTACTCGCTCACCTACCTCGGTGGCGTCCTGGTCATGCTCGCCGCGGCCTGGTTCGTCACACGCGACCTCGAGGAGGCGGCCCGCGAGGCCGAGAAGGACAACGCGGAACTGCAGCAGGTCTCGATCCGCGTCGACAACGAGGGCTTGAAGACCCTGGGCGAGTACATCGCCGACTTCGACAACCACATCATCTTCTCCCGCTATCGCCACAACCGGATCGTCACCATCGCACTCGACGAACACCGTCCGGTGCCCGGCGACATCGTCACCTGCATCGGTCCGGAGGACGCCGTCTCCAAGGTCGTGGCACTGCTCGGCCATGCCTCGACCCTGCACCTGGCACTGGATCGCAAGGATGTCGACTTCCGTCGCATCCTGGTGACGAGCCGGAATGTCGCCGGCCGCACCCTCGGTGAGCTCAACCTCGGGCACAAGTACGGCGCTGTCGCCACCCGCGTGCGGCGAGGCTCCATCGAGGTGCTTGCCACCGACGAACTCACACTGGCGCTCGGCGATCGCGTGCGTGTCACGGCGTCGCAGGAGCAATTGGCCAAGGTGGCGAAGCTCTTCGGCGATCAGGAACGCGAGTCCGGCAACATCAACCCGGTGTCGCTCATGCTCGGGCTCACCATCGGCATCGCCATCGGTGCCATCTCGGTCCCGCTTCCGAACAACCTGCACATGCAGTTGGGCAACGCCGGCGGTCCCATCGTGGTGGGCCTCATCCTCGGCAAACTCCAACGCACCGGCAAGATGGTGTGGACGGTGCAGCACGCCGCGTCGGCGGCCATGAGCGAGCTCGGCCTGCTGCTGTTCCTGGTGTTCGCGGGTACCAAGGCCGGCACCGCACTCGTCACCGCCATGGGGGGCAACACCTGGATGAAGGTGGTGCTCATCGGGCTCGTCGTCGCGGCCGTCTCGGCGCTCGTGCAGTGCGGCCTGGCCAGACTGAACAGGACGCGAACGCCGGCGTTGGCCGGTCAGCTCGCGGGTTCGCACACGCAGCCCGCAGTGCTCGTCTTCGCGAATGACCGCCTGAAGTTCAACCCCAACGTGAACCTGGCGTACTCCTTCGCCTATCCCACGGCGATGGTCACCAAGGTGCTCATCGCACCCCTCATCGTGCTGTTCCTGAAGTAGGGACCGCGCGATCGCAGTTCGCGCTGATAGCGCACAGCACTGACTCCCGCAGTGCGAAGCAGGGCCCGCGCATCATCATTGGCGGGCCTTGCTGCTGTGCGTCGGTGAGCCAACGCAGGCTTGCCGGCGAGCACCGGGCACGAGCGCTACAGGTGATCCCCAGCGTTGGCCATGATGGCGTCGTGGACATACTGCGCCAGGCCCGCGGCGCGGTTGTCGTAGTGCTGCGCGAACCCCGGGTCCCCCACGTACATCTCGGCCAGGCCCGTGTGCATGTCGTACGAACAGGGATAGAACCAGCGCTCGATGAGTTCGCGGTGGCGCTCGGCGCAGGCCTTGGCCCCCACGCCGTCCGCCGGTAGTCCCGCCCGCATGAGTGCCAGGAAGTCGAGTTCGATGACCTCGGACTCCTCGCCGTGGCGCTCCCAGTCCTCCTTGTTGTAGTTCGAGGTGCGACGGTCCGACTCGCGGTACGCCTGGGTCGCGCCCCACCGACGGCGCACGGAGGTCTCGAACTGCAGCGTGTCCTCGCCGCCGAAGACGCCTGTGGCGCCATCGGCGTTCGGGTTCATGGCCATCCCGGGTCCCTCACTCGTCCGTGTACACGATAACCCGCTTGCGCGTCCGAGGCTTGACCTTCACATCGCGTGAAGCCCTACCGTGTCGGCATGACCCACTCGATCTCCGAGGCCGCCGGCTTCGCCGGCGTGAGCACCCGCGTGCTCCGTCACTATGACGCCATGGGATTGCTGCAGCCGTCAGGCCGGACCGACGCGGGCTACCGCCAGTACAGCGATGCGGACCTGCTGCGCCTGCAGCGCATCATCGGCTACCGCGACATGGGCATGGGACTGGGCGACATCCGTCGCCTGCTGGCCGCCGGGCCCGACGACGCGATCGAGTTGCTGGAGCAGCAGGAGGCGGTGCTCACTGCCGCCTTGGATCGCGTTGGCACGCAACTGGAATTCGTCACCAGGACACGGAGGGCAAGGAAGATGGGCGTGAATCTCACCCCGGAGGAGTTGCGTGAGGCGTTCGGCAACGAGGACCCCACGCAGTTTCAGGAGGAGGCGGAGCAGCGCTGGGGGACGACGGACGCGTACAGGGAATCGCACCGCCGCACGTCGCAGTTCACGAAGGAGGACTGGGCGCGTCAGGCCGCTGAGACGGAGGCAGTCGAACTCGCATTCGCAGACGCGCTGCGGGCCGGGCTGCCGGCGGATGGCGTGGACGCGAAGGCGGTGGCGGAACGGCACCGCCTGCAGATCGACCGGTGGTTCTACCCCTGCTCGCATGAGATGCAAACGGGCCTGGCCGAGATGTACGTCGCCGATCCGCGATTCACCGAGCACTACGAGAAGCGCGCTCCGGGGCTGGCCGCCTACGTCCGCGACGCCATCATCGCCAACGCCCTAGACCACCTGTAGAAGCCCAGCAACAGCCGACGGCTCCTTCGTTCACGGATTGCGGGGGCAATTCCGTGAACGAAGGAGCCGTCGGCCGCTGGAGGGCAGCTAGGCGAGCACCTCGGCGACCGGCGTGTAGGGAAGCGCGTGTGCCTCGGCGACATGCACCTCGGTCACCTTGCCGTCGAACACGTTGAGACCCAACGCCAGCGCCGCGTCATCGCGCAGGGCCTGCTTCCAACCCTTGTTCGCCAGCGCCACCGCGTACGGCAGGGTGACGTTGGTGAGCGCATAGGTCGACGTGTGCGGAACCGCGCCGGGCATGTTGGCGACGCAGTAGAACAGCGAGTTGTGCACCTGGTAGGTGGGCTCCGCGTGCGTGGTGGGGCGCGAGTCCTCGAAGCAGCCACCCTGGTCGATCGCGATGTCGACGAGCACCGAACCCGGCCTCATGCGACGTACGAGGTCATTGCTCACCAACTTGGGCGCCTTGGCACCGGGTACCAGCACGGCGCCGATGACCAGGTCGGCCTCCAGGCAGGCCTGCTCGACCTCGAAGGCGTTGGAGGTGATCGTCTGCACTTCGCCGTTGAACTGCAGATCGACCTGTCGCAGACGGGCCACGGACTTGTCGAGGATGAGCACGCGCGCCTGCATGCCGTGCGCGATGAGCGCGGCGTTCAGGCCGGCAACGCCAGCGCCGAGCACCACGACGGTCGCCGCGCGCACCCCGGTGACGCCACCGAGGAGCGTGCCGCGACCGCCCGCTGCGCGCATCAACGCGGCCGCGCCAACCTGAGGAGCGAGGCGCCCCGCGACCTCGCTCATGGGAGCGAGCAGCGGCAGCGAGCGGTCGGGCAGTTCAACGGTCTCGTAGGCGATGGCCGTGACACCGCGCTCGATGAGCGCATCGGTGCAGGGGCGCGACGCCGCGAGATGGAGGTAGGTGAAGAGCGTCTGGCCCTGACGCATCCGGTGGTACTCATCGGCGATCGGCTCCTTCACCTTGAGGATGAGGTCTCCGGCCGCCCACACCGCGTCGGCATCGGCGAGGATCTGCGCGCCCGCCGCCGCGTACTCGTCGTCACTGATGGAGGAGCCGACGCCCGCGCCCTGCTCGACGAACACCTGGTGGCCGTTCACCACCAGCTCGTGCACCCCAGCGGGCGTGATCGCCACCCGGAACTCGTTGTTCTTGATCTCCTTGGGAACACCGATCTGCATTGCTACCTCCTCAGGTATACCGCCGAATTGTGAATAATCGACGGTTTCCTGTCCAGTGCTCAGAAGATCATTCGATAATATTGCGCCATGGCTCCCGCATCTGCGAAATTGACGGCTCCCTCGCCGGCCCTCGCGAATTTTATTCTCGACGCCATCGATCGCGAGATCGTGCGCCTGCTCAGCAGCGATGGGCGCATGCCGAACAACGCGCTCGCTGAGACGGTCGGCATCGCACCATCGACCTGCCTGGGACGGGTCCGCGCGCTCATCGAGCGCGGGGTCATCCGTGGCTTCCACGCGGACATCGACCCGGCCAGCATCGGGCTGTCGATCCAGGTGCTCATCGCGGTGCGCCTGCAGGCGGACGCGCGCGCCAACATCGGGCGCTTCGCCACCGAGATCTCCCGACTGCCGGGCGTCATCAACGTGTTCTTCCTCGGTGGCGCCGACGATTTCATCGTGCACGTGGCCGCCGCCTCGACGGATTCGCTGCGCGACTTCGTCGCGGAGCACCTGAGCCGCCGACCGGACGTCGCCAACACCGTCACCAACCTGATCTTCGAGCACACCCACTCGGGCGAACTGGTGTGACGGGCGGCGGCTCCGCTCAGCCCTTGATGTCGATGACGAAGCGGTAGCGGACGTCGCTCGCCACGACCCGATCCCACGACTGGTTGATGTAGGACGGGGCGATGCGCTCGATCTCGCTCACGATCCCGTGCTCACCACAGAAGTCGAGCATCTCCTGCGTCTCCGTCATGCCACCGATCCCCGAAGCGGACAGGCTGCGGCGTCTGTCCATCAGCCCGCCGGCGTTCACCGACAGTGGCGCACCGGGCAGGCCCAGGATCACCAGCGTGCCATTCCACCTGAGCAACTTGATGTACTCGTTGATGTCGAGTTCCGCGGAGACGGTGTTCAGGATGAGGTCGAATGCGTAGCGCGCATTGCGCATCTGCTCGGCGTCGCTGGTCGAGATGAAGTCATCCGCTCCGAGGGCGAGCGCCTGCTCGCGCTTGCCCGCGGAATGAGAGAGCACGGTGACGTGCGCGCCCAGCGCGTGCGCCAACTTCACACCCATGTGCCCGAGACCCCCGAGGCCCATGACCGCGACCCGGGTTCCCGGACCCGCGTTCCAGTGGCGCAGCGGCGACCACAGCGTGATCCCCGCGCACAGGAGCGGTGCTGCTGCTGCGGGATCGAGTGATTCCGGAACGCGCAGCACGAAGCGCTCGTCCACGACGATGGAGGTCGAATACCCGCCCAGTGTGGGCTCACCGGTGCCACGCATGCGCGAGTTGTAGGTCCCGACATTGCCGTTGTGGCAGTAGTTCTCGAAGCCCGCGTTGCAGGCCTCGCAGTCGCCGCAGGAATCGACGATGACGCCCACTCCGACGAGCTCTCCGACGCGGTAGCGGGTGACCTGCTGGCCGGTGGCAACGACCCGGCCGACGATCTCGTGCCCGGTCACGAGCGGCAGCATGGGCGAGCCCCATTCGCCGCGCGCGGTGTGGATGTCGGAATGGCAGACGCCGCAGAAGTCGATGTCCACGACCACATCACGCACGCCCGGCTCACGCCGCTCGATCTCCAGGGCCTGAACCGGAGCCCCGGCCTCCGTCACGCCCCATGCCTGCACGCGTCCCATGGTCAACCCTCTCGTGTAGTGCCCGCTGCCACCATATCCGAGGCAGGGGAAGCCGATCGGCGTGGGTGTGTGCCTAGTAGCGGCGTAGCCGCAGGTCGACGTAGTCGGACTTGGGCCGACGACGCAGCACCTCGACGCCGATGACGGTCACGACCGCGCCGATCGCGTTGTAGCGCTCGGGGTGACTGCTCGAGGTGGCGTTGAGGAGGGCGCTCACGAGGAAGCACAGTTCGACGAGTCGGCCGAGGTTGCGCTGCCGGGGGGTGACATCGTTCACGGCGTAGCGGTTGGCCAGCCAGGCCACCGCCAGCATGAGGAGCGACACGACTCCGTAGAGCGCGCGCAGCCACAAGGGCAGACCCGTCGTCCTGTAGTGGCCCAGAGCCACCCGATCGAGCACCCACGAACTGCCCGCCGCTGCCAGCCCGGTGAGGAGGAACGCCCAGGCGAGCGACAGCCAGGTGGCGTAGAGGGCTAGGCGGCGCAGATTCACCCGCGGATTCTTTCAAGCGGAAGCGCAGGCGCCTAGGGACGGAGTGATCGAATCGACGAGCGTTTCCGGTCCTCAGGCACCCGGCAGGAGCGTTACTTGTCGGTTCAACTATTTTGGTATAACATTCAACTAGTGCCGGCAGAGCGTCGGCAATCGACTGCAAAGGAGTCCCCCATGGACCTCGTCCTGCTCGTGGGCCGCATTCTCTTCGGCGCCCTCTTCATCCTCTCCGGCACCGGCCACTTCGCCCAGCGCGAGGCCATGGTCGGCTACGCCAAGTACAAGAAGGTCCCGATGGCCGGCGCCGGCGTGGCCGTCAGCGGCCTGGTCTTCCTCCTCGGTGGCGCAGCCATCATCCTGGGCATCCTCGCCGGCTGGGCCTCCCTTGCCATCGCCATCGTGCTCTTCCTCACCGCCGTGATCATGCACGCGTACTGGCGCGAATCCGACGCGGCCGCCAAGCAGACCGAGCAGATGGCCTTCAACAAGGACATCTCACTGGTCGGCGCCGCACTCATCTCGTTCGTGTTGTTCCAGAAGTTCGGCGCGGACCTGAACTGGCTCATCACCAAGTAGCCGGTGCCATGACGAAGGCCGCGGTCCCCACACGGGACCGCGGCCTTCGTCATGCATGCGTGCGCCTACAGGTCGGCCCAGCCACCGGGGACCATCTCGTCCGCCTGCTCCGGTCCCCATGACCCTTGGAAGTACGGGTACATCCGTACCTCGCCGTTGAGCACGTGGTCGAGGATGCGCCACGACTCGAGCACCGAGTCGATGCGGGTGAAGCGGTAGTGGTCGCCGTCGATGGCGGCACCGAGCAGGCGCTCGTAGGCCTCCTTACGCTCACCGAGCGCCGAGCCGAACTCGACGGTGAGCCGCACGGGAACCGCGACCAGATCGGCGCCCGGTGCCTTGGCGAGGAACTCGATGTCCACACCGTCGTTCTTCCCCATGCGGAAGCGCAGGAGATTGGGGCCGGGCGCGGGATGGTCGCTGGAGTTGAACAAGAGCCGCGGCGGCTGGCGGAACTCCACAATGGCCTCCAGCGACGTCTCCGCCAGGTGCTTGCCCGTGCGCAGGTAGAAGGGCACGCCCGCCCAGCGCCAGTTGTCGATGAAGAAGGTGGCAGCGACGAAGGTCTCCGTGTTCGACGCCTGCGCGACGCCGGCCTCATCGCGATAGCCGACATACTGGCCGCGCACGACATCGTCCGGATGCAGGGTGCGGATCGCGTGGAGCACCTTGTTCTTCTCATCCTGGATGGGGTCCGACGTGAGGTCCGTAGGAGGCTCCATGGTGAGCAGGGAGAGCCCCTGCAGCAGGTGATTCTGGAGGACGTCCCGCATGGCGCCGACCTCCTCGTAGAAGGACCCGCGGCCCTCGACGCCGAATGACTCGGCCATCGTGATCTGCACGCTCTTGATGTAGTTGCGGTTCCAGACCGGCTCGAACAGCGTGTTCCCGAAGCGGAACACCAGGATGTCCTCGACGGACTCCTTGCCGAGGTAGTGGTCGATGCGGAAGATCTGCTCCTCCGGGAGCATGCGCTCGAGTGCGCCTTGCAATTCAAGGGCGCTTGCCAGGTCGCGGCCGAACGGCTTCTCCACGACCACCCGTGAGTTCGATGTGCAGCCGGCGATGGCCAGTCCGCGCGTGACCTCCTCGAACAGCACCGGCGGGATCGCCAGGTAGAACACTGCGCTCTCCTTGCCGGCGAGTGCGCCTGCGATGTCCGCGTACACCTGCGCGTCCTCGTAGTTGCCCACAACCAGGGACAATTCGCCCAGCAACTTCGTGAGTACGGCCTCGTCGACGTCCTTCACGGACGTGCGGATGGCCGACTCCGCATTGTCGAGGAACTGCTGCCGGTCCCATCGGGTTGATGCGACACCGATCACGTCGACGCCCAGTTCGCCGTTCTTCTCCATGTGATACAACGCGGGGAACAGCTTCTTCTTCGCGAGGTCGCCGGTTGCGCCGAACATGACCAGGGCGTCAGCACGCTTCTTCATGTCACTTCCCGTTCTGCTCGAGAGCTATGAGGCGACAACGTTGGTGTCGTCGGCAGGCATTCCCAGTGTGACATCGGTGACCACCGTGACCGCGGTCATTGCCGCGAGTTGCACCGCCGGCAGCGCCGGATCCCCGACGACCACGCGCGACAGGGCATCCCGCTTGGACTCGCCCAGGACGAGCAGGGTGCAGAACCTGGTGCCGGCCAATCGCTGCAACGAGATCGTGGTCCGTATCGATGGTGGCTTCGGCGACGCGGACTCCGCGTATACGGGAGTCTCGAACTGCACGTGGTCAGGGAACACCGACGCCACATGCCCATCCTCACCGACGCTGAGCACGACCGCGTCGAATTCGGCATCGCCGACCGCCGCGAGCAACTGCTCCGCATAGTCGATGACGATCTCGCCGAGGGAAGCACGTGACGGCGGCAGGTGCCGATGCACGACCAGCGACACCGAATCCATGCCAAGGGCCTCGACGATGGCCGTGTCATTGCGATCAGCGTCGCCGTACTCGACGAAGCGCTCGTCGGCGATCCAGATGTGCAGCTTCCCGGCGAGTCCGGCATGGAACTCCTGCCTGATGCCGGCGCCGAGCGCAGCGCCGGATCGACCGCCACTGAGCACGACATGGGCGTCGCGACCAGCCGCCCAGGCAGCGCGCACGGCACGTGCGGTGTCGCTCGTAACCTGCGCGATGGCCTCTGAGGCAGGTGTGATCCCACGAATATCCACGCTGCAAGTGTGCCGCTCGGGAGCCGTCAGGGGCACCCGCGGAGGGATTTCCGCGCTTCCCGAACAATGCCCTAAACTTCCCCCGCTGTGCCTTGGGGCGCGGCGCGCCGCCCTAGCTCAGTCGGCAGAGCGTCTCACTCGTAATGAGAAGGTCGTCGGTTCGATTCCGACGGGCGGCTCCACGTCTCCCTGTGTCGGTTCGCCCGCGTGCGACCGTTCGGCTCAGCCTGACCTGTGACGATTCCCACGTATCCCCGACTGACAGGGTCCTGCACCACCGCTTGGGGCCGAATGCTGCTGGCGGTGCGGGAACGAGCGGTCTAGCGTCATGGCGTCCCAAGCAGCAAGGGGATCTGATGCAGAAGTTGACGATGCCTGCCGCACTGTTGCTCGCGGTGCTGATCTCGAGCACAGTGCCCGCACCCGCTGCCGCCTACAGCAAGGCGGAGACGGATTACGTCGCGACCCTCCGCTTGATGGACAAGAGCGTCGCGACTCATCGGTTGCCGGACTTCCGGTTGATCAAGCTGGGGCATCGGTTGTGCACGGGGTTCGATTCCGGTGTGACCGTCCAGCGATTCCTGCACAACTTCCTGGCCAG
>DAHWFQ010000105.1:0-14570 GCA_027324895.1 Actinomycetota bacterium
CACATGCCGTGGCCAGTGCGGGCCAGCTCGGCGTCGTGTCGGGTACAGCCCTGGACGCCGTGATGGCCAGGCGCCTGCAGAACGGCGACCGCGACGGCCACATGCGCCGCGCGCTGGCCGCCTTCCCGTACCCGGCGATCGCGGCTGAGCTGCTTGCGACCTACTTCCTGCCCGAGGGCCGCAAGGGCAAGCCCTACCGGCCGATCCCCAAGACCACCATCGAGCACAACCCCAAGCACGAGATGCTTTCGGTCGCCGCCAACTTCGCCGAGGTCTGGCTGGCCAAGCAGTCCGGCGGCAAGGTGGGCATCAACTTCCTCACCAAGCTGCAGATGGCCACGCCGCCCGCCATGTTCGGCGCCATGCTGGCGAACGTCGACGCCGTCATCATGGGCGCGGGCATCCCACGTGAGATCCCCAAGTTGATGGACGACTTCGCGGCCGGTCGCGTCGGTTCCGTGGGCGTCGACTCGATCATGCCGGATGGCATGCCCACGCCGCGCCTGGCCTTCGACGCCGAGCAGACGTTCGGTGCACGTCCCACGCTGGCCCGGCCGCCGTTCCTCGCCATCGTCACATCGGAGACGCTGGCCGGCTACCTGGCCCGTTCCTCCGAGACCCGCCCGGACGCGTTCGTCGTCGAGCATCACAGCGCCGGCGGACACAATGCTCCGCCCCGGCGCATGCAGCAGACGGAGACCGGCTACGGCCCGCTCGACGAGGTCAACCTGGTGAAGATGGCCGCGGTGGGACTGCCCTTCTGGCTGGCCGGCGGCCGGGCCGCGCCGGACAGCCTCCAGGAGGCGCGGCGCCTGGGCGCTCAGGGCGTCCAGATCGGCTCGCTGTTCGCCATGAGCACGGATTCCGGCCTGCGGGACGACCTGCGCGAGCAGATGCTCGAACAGGCCCGGCACAACGCCCTCGTGGTGCGCACGGATCACCGGGCCTCGCCCACCGGCTTCCCCTTCAAGGTCGTCGAGGTCGCGGGCACTGTGGGCAGCAGGGCCACCTACGAGGCGCGACCCCGCCTGTGCGACCTGTCCTACCTGCGCACACCCAAGATCGACGCCGAGGGCAAGGTGCGCTACATCTGCGCTTCCGAGCCGGATCACAAGTACCTCGACAAGGGTGGAGACGCCGCCGACCTCGTCGATCGCATCTGCCTGTGCAACGGCCTGATGGCGGCCATCGGACTGGGCCAGGAACGGGGCGACGGCTACGTCGAGGCCCCCCTCCTCACCCTGGGTTCCAGTGGTGCCGGGGTGAGCGAGATGCTCGAGCGCTATCCGGATGGATGGTCGGCCGCGGAGCTCATCGCCACGCTCCTGTCGGAGTAGCCACTCGACCCTTGAATTCGCCGCAATTCGGGTAGAGGCTCGGACGGATCCGTCCCGACGCGAACAAGGAGTGCCATGGCCGACAAAGTCGCACCCGTGAACCCACCGACAAGCACCGAAGCCATCCGCAACGTGGTGCTCATAGGTCCGTCGGGTTCGGGGAAGACCACGCTGGTGGAGTCCATGCTCTTCGCCGCGGGCCAACTCACCCGCGTGGGTTCGCTGGCTGAGGGCACCACCGTGAGCGACTACGACGACGCGGAGCGCCGACAACAGCGTTCGGTCAACCTCAGCGTGATGTCGTTCGATCACGAGGGCGTCCGCCTCAACCTCATCGACGTGCCCGGATATGCGGACTTCGCCGGCGAGGTAGGTGCCGGACTGCGCGCGGCTGATGCCGCGCTTTTTGTTGTCACGGCCGATTCCGGGTTCGACGGCAACACCCGCCTGCTCTGGGAGGAGTGCGCGAGGATCGACCTGCCGCGCGCCATCGTCGTGACGAAGATCGATGCCCCTCGGGCATCCACCGCCACGCGTGCCGAGGAGCTCCGGGAGGCACTCGGCGGTGGGGTCGTGACCTTCGAACTCCCGATGGGCGATGACGTGTTCGACCTGCTCACGCAGCAGGTGCACAACCACGCCTCCGGCAAGCACACGGCCCGACCGGCCACCGACGCCGAGAAGGCACGGGCCCAGGAACTGCGCGCCGCCCTCATCGAGGCCATCATCGCCGAAGCGGACGACGAGGCGCTCATGGAGCAGTACCTCTCGGGGGACGAGGTCGACAGTGCATCGGCACGTGCCGATGTCGTCAAGGCGGTCGCACATGCGCGCTTCCACCCGGTCCTGTTCACCACCACCCATCCCGAGGGCTATGGCATCGACGAGGTGCTCGACCTCATCATCAACGGCTTCCCGTCGCCCGTCCTGCACTCGATCCCCGCCGTGCAGTCGGTGACGAGCGGCTCCGCCCTCGCCCTGCACGCGGACCGGAACGGTCCGCTGGTGGCCGAGGTGGTGAAGACCACCTCAGATCCCTACCTCGGCCGCATCTCGCTCGTGCGCGTGTTCAGCGGCGCTCTGCGCGCCGACGACGTCGTCCATGTCTCGGGACACTTCTCCAGTGAGTCCGGCCACGAGGACCACGATGTCGACGAGAAGCTCGGTGCGCTCGCCAGTCCCTTCGGCAAGCTGCTCCGCCCCATGTCGATCGGCATCGCAGGCGACATCGTGGCGGTGGCGCGACTGACCCGTGCGGAGACAGGCGACACGCTCTCATCGAAGGACAAGCCGGTCATCATGCCCGCCTGGACCATGCCGGTCCCGTTGCATCCGATGGCCGTCGTCGCACACGCCAAGCAGGACGAGGACAAGCTGGCCCAGGGCCTGCACCGCTTGATCATCGAGGACCCCAGCGTTCGCATGGAGCGCCCGCTCGAGACCAACCAGACGGTCCTCTGGACCCTCGGAGAGGCACACCTCGACGTGCTCCTCGATCGCCTGAAGACCCGCTTCGGAGTGGCCGTGGACGCCGTCCCCTTCAAGGTGCCCTTGCGCGAGACCCTGCTCGGCACGGCGCCCGGGCACGGCCGCCTGGTGAAGCAGTCCGGCGGTCACGGTCAGTACGCCGTCTGCGACATCACCGTGGAGCCGCTGCCCCGCGGCACTGGTTTCGAGTTCGTGGATGAGGTCGTCGGCGGGTCGGTGCCACGCCAGTACATCCCCTCCGTGGAGAAGGGCGTGCGCGCGCAACTCGAGCGCGGTCTGGCGGCGGGCTACCACGTGGTCGACCTCCGGGTGCGCCTGCAGGACGGCAAGTCGCACAGCGTCGACTCCTCCGACATGGCGTTCCAGCACGCCGGCCAGTTGGCCCTGCAGGACGCTGCGGCCAAGGTGGGCGTGGGGTTGCTGGAGCCGGTCTCCCTGGTGGAGGTCGAGGTGGACGACGCCTATGTGGGTGCGGTGCTCGGCGATATCCCGACGCGTCGGGGTCGGGTCACCGGCACGCAGCCGTCGGGCTCGAGCGGCCGCTCGGTGGTGTCCGCCGAGGTGCCGGATCTCGAACTCGTCACCTACTCCACCGCTCTGCGCTCGTTGTCGCACGGAACCGGTCGCTTCACCCGCACTCCGCACGGCTACGAGACCATGCCGCAGCAGCTGGCGAAGAGCTTCATGATCAAGGATGCAGAGAAGGCGTGACATCCTGAGCACATGACCGACGGACCTCATGCCGAGCGCATCGAGGTCCGTCGTTCGTCGCGGCGCAAGAAGACCATCTCCGTGCATCGCGAGGGCGACGTCCTCGTGGTGAGCGCTCCGCAATGGATGTCGAGGGCCGACGTGGACCGCCACGCCCACGACCTGGTGGAACGCCTTCGTCGTCGTGAACCGGCGCAGGTCAGCGATGTCGAACTGCTCACCCGGACGCTGTGGTTGCGCATGGAGTTCCTCCCCGAGGCACCCGAGCCGACATCCGCGCGCTGGGCTGCGCAGGAGCGGCGATGGGGCTCCTGCTCGTCCGTGGACCGGAGCCTCCGCATCTCCTCCCATCTCCGGCGGGCCCCGCAGTACGTCATCGACGCGGTCATCGTGCACGAGTTGGCTCACCTCCTCCGACCCGACCACGGCTCCGACTTCAAACGCCTCATCGCCCGCTACCCCGAGAACGCGCGAGCAGACGCCTTCCTGGCCGGCATGTCATTCGCGAAGGGCCTGCCCAATGCCTACTGAGGCCTCGCTGCCGCAGCGCATCGTCATCCACGGGTGCAGCGGATCTGGCAAGAGCACGCTGGCCCGGCAGTTGGGGCAGCGCGCAGGACTCCCCGTCATCGAGCTCGATGCCCTGTTCCACCAGCCGGGATGGACCGAGCTTCCGGTCGCGGAGTTCCAGGACCGCGTCACCGCGGCCCTGGCTGCCGCCGAACGGACAACCGGGGGTTGGATCGTGGACGGCAACTACGACAGCGCCCTCGATGGGCTGGTGCGGCGGCGTGCCACGTTGGTGCTGTGGTTCGACCTGCCACGCGTGCGCGTCATGGCCCGCATGGTCCGGCGCACCCTGACCCGAACGCTCACCCACGCGGAGCTGTGGAACGGGAATCGCGAGCGGTGGCGCGACGTCCTCGCCTGGGATCCGAAGCGTTCGATCATCCGCTGGGCCTGGACGCGTCATCACGTGTACCGCGATCGTCTGCGATCCGCATCCCTTGACCACCCGCGTGACCAACGCTGGATCCGCATCGGGAACCAGCGTGATGTGGGGCGCGTACTCTCGGAGTTCCCATGCTGACCCGTCTCGCACCCACCCCGAGTGGCTTCCTGCACGAGGGCAACCTCGTGAACTTCCTGCTGGTGCAACGGCTCGCGCGTGAGGTGGGGGCCGATATCGCCTTACGCATCGACGACATGGATGTGTTCCGCATGCGGACCGAATACGTCGACGACGTGTTCCGCTGCCTGCGCTGGCTGGGGATCGAGTGGCAGCAGGGCCCGCAGGACATGGCGGACTACGAGCAGTTGCCCGAGCCCGAAGATCGCGCCGATCACTACTACGACGTCCTCGACGACATGGTGGTGGCAGGACTGCCCGCCTTCGTCTGCAAGTGCTCACGACGCGACCTCGGGCGCAACCTGCGGTGCGAGCAGGGCTGTGCAGCGAAGCGCCTCGAACTCGTCGCACGGCGGACCGCGGTGCGGGTCCGCATCCCCGACACCGAGGTTGCGCTCGCGCGTGCGTTCGGCGACGTGACGATGTGGCGGCGGGAGGACCTCCCCGCCTACCAACTGGCCTCCCTCGTCGACGATCACGAGATGGCCGTGACGCACATCGTACGCGGTGCGGATCTTCGCGATTCGACGGCGTTGCAGTTGTGGCTTGCTCGCTTCCTGCCCGATTCGCCGTTCCTGCGCGCTGACATCCGTCATCACGAACTTGTGGCAGGGGAGGACGGCGCGAAGCTCTCGAAGTCGCAGGGCACGGAACGCCTGGAGCTCACACCGGGATTGCGCAGCCGCCTCGATGCGCTCGTGGCCTCGACGGTGCTGGGGTCAGCGCAGGAACAGCTGGTTGAGGCGGCGCGTGGTGAAGGCCAGGCCGACGACGCAGAAGCAGGCGAAGTAGGCGACGTGCCAGAACAGGGCCTGGTCGAGCTGCCCGTACATGAGCCCGCGCAGCATGGCGATCGCCTGCCATAGGGGCAGCGCGTGGATCACCTGCTGCAGGGCCCACGGGAATCCATCGAGCGGGAAGAACGCGCCCGAGAAGAGGAACATGGGCAGGAGCAGGAAGTTCACCCAGTTCAGTTGCTGCATGGACTCCATGTACGACGTGATCGCCATGCCCACGGACGCGAATCCGAAGGCCACCACCGCGGCTGCAGGGATGGCGAGGATCGCCCACGCGCTCGGCACCAGGTGCAGCGGCGTCACGATGCTCATGAAGCCCACCGCGTAACAGGCCCCGCGGAGCGTCGCCCAGCCGATCTCCCCGGCCGCGGTGTCGAGCGCACCGAGCGACGTCGCCATCACCGCGTTGTAGAACTTGCCGAAGTGCATCTTGAAGAACACGTTCCACGTGGAGTCCGCCAGCGCACCGTTCATGGCACTGGTGGCCAGGAGTGCAGGGGCGATGTAGGTGGCGTAGGACATCTGCTGCCCACCGGCGTCGGCCACACGGCCCACGAAGTTGCCGAGCCCGAATCCGAAGGCCAACAGATAGAACACGGGCTCAACGAAACCGGAGAAGAACACCAGCGCGTTCGACGTGCGAAGGGCAAACAGATTGCGCTCGATGAGGGCCCACGGCCGACCCGAGTAGACGTCGGCGCCCCATCGCCCGGAGCGTCGCTCCGCAATCTCGATGGCCGAGGTGAAGAGGGCATTGGTGATCATGCGCTGAGCCGGCGTTCGAATTGACGGTGAGCGAGCAGGATCCCGGCCAGCCCGAGACAGCAGAGGAATGCGACGTGTACCCAGAAGAGCGGGGCTGCCACGCCTTTGCCGAAGGACAGCGCGCGACCCATCTCGGTCGCGTGCCACAGCGGGGACGCCCAGCCGACCCAACGCACAGTCATGGGCAACGAGTCCAGCGGGTAGAAGGTTCCGGAGAACAGGAACATCGGCGTGACGATGAAGCGACCCACGATGGAGAAGAAGCCGTCCTCGTTCTTCACCTTCGATGCCGCCCACAGCATCGGCGCCGCGAACGCCAACCCCGCGAAGACGGCGCAGGCGATCAGGGGAAGTGCGCTCGTCCAGGGCACGGCACCGAACGCGAAGAGCACCAGCCAGTAGGTCAGGGCGGTGAAGACCACACGGATCGCAGCCGCGAGGAGTACGCCGTTGGCGATCTGCCGGGCCGTCATCGAGGTGGCGTGCATGGCGAAGAAGAGCTTCTCCCACACGAAGCCCGCCAGCGTCGGCATGGTGACCTCGTCCTGACCACACTGGATGGCCGCTGAGGCGAGCAGGGCCGGGGCAAGGAACGCGAGGTAGGGCACGCCACCCATGCCGTGCCCGCCACTGTGCTTGTCCACCAGCGAACCGACGCCGACGCCGATCGACGCAAGGTAGAGCACCGGGCTGCCCAAGCCGTAGGCAACGATGGCCCGCTTCCACTTCCACATGTTGCGCAGGCGGTACTCCGCGACGTGACGGGCCCTCGACTTCGTCATTCGTCCACCAGGCTGCGGCCGGTGAGGCGGAGGAACACGTCCTCGAGGGAGCTTCGCCGCACGAGTGAGGTCAAGGGGTCGAAGCCCCTGGCGAGGATCTCGCCCAGCGCCAGTTCACCGCTGTCCGAGTAGATGAGGATGCGATCGGGGAGGACCTCCTGGCGTTCCCCGATGTCCGCGATGGCAGCCCCCACCTCGACGTTGCGCGCCGAGCCGAAGCGCACCTCGAGTACTTCGCGGGTCGAGTGCTGGCGGATGAGCTCATGGGGCGAGCCCTCCGCCATGATGCGGCCGCGGTCCATCACGATGAGCCGTTCACACAACTGCTCGGCCTCGTCCATGAAGTGCGTGGTCGTCACGAGCGTCACACCCTGTTCGCGCAGGCGGAACAGCCGGTCCCACAGGATGTGTCGGGCCTGCGGATCGAGGCCCGTGGTGGGCTCGTCGAGGAGCAGGATCTCGGGCTCGTTCACCAGCGCGCGGGCGATGGTGAGCCGGCGTTTCATGCCACCGCTGAGTGCGTTGACCTTGGCGTCGCGCTTCTCCTCGAGCTGGGCGAAGGCCAGCAACTCGTCCACCTTGGGTTTGAGGAACGCGCGCGACAGGCCGAAGTAGCGGCCGTACACGTACAGGTTCTCGGCGCAGGTGAGCTCGGTGTCGAGGTTGCCCTCCTGCGGTACGACACCGAGGTGGGCGCGGATCTCCGGACCGTTCCGGTTCGGATCCTTGCCCAGGATCTCCAACTCACCCGAGGTCCGCCGTGTGGTGGAGGCGATCATGCGCATCGTCGTCGACTTGCCAGCGCCATTCGGGCCGAGTAGCCCGAAGGACTCGCCGCGGCGCACCTCGAAGTCGATCCCGTCGACGGCATTCATGCTGCCATACGCCTTGGTGAGGTTGCGGGCCCTGATCATGTCGCCTAGCAAACCACAAGGGTGCCGCCAGGACGGCGGCCCATGTTCGTCGACGGCGACCACGCGAGGCGAGGGATCAGCCCCAGCGTGTGAGGATCTCCTCGCGGTCGAACACGCGGCGAGCAGCCCACAGCGTCACCACGTCGATGGCCAGCACCACCACGCTCATGCCCAGCAGGACGCCCATGTCGAGGGCCAGCGAGCCGAGCTGTGCGGCCACGTAGAGGCCGGACACGGGAAGCACCACCAGGCCGGCGATCTGCTGCGCGGAGCGCACGTCGGACACGCGCGCGGAGACCAGGATGTCGAGGTTCACCGTCATGAGTGCGGCCGCCGGCATGAGGATCAGCAGCTGCACCCAGGTGACCGCCTGCGGGAAGTAGCCATGTCCCAGGATCGGAGCAGCCTCGCGGTTGGCCAGCACCATGAACACCGCGGCCGCGGTCCACACTGCCACCAGGGTGGGGACGACGGCTGCGATCATCTTGCCGACGAGCACGCTGCCCACGCTCACCGGCGTCGCCAGCATGGGTTCGAGGCTGCGTTCCACCTTCTCACCGATGAGCGCATAGGACGCGATAGCGGTGGGCAACGAGGACACGGCGATCATGAAGAAGAAGAGGAAGGAGCGGAGCAGTTCCTCCACCGCCGCGGGGGTCAGGTCCGGACGTTGCGTGACCACGAGGCGGACGACGAGGGGGAGACTGGCCGCCGAGAGCAAGGGGAACACGCCCAGGCCGTAGCGGATGCCCTTGCGCTGCCAAGCGGCGCGCAGGTCCTTGGATGCCACGGTCCAAGCGTCGTCAACGCGCATCGGCGATCGCCTCCAGGTACACGGATTCCAACGTGGGCCGCTCGGGTGCCACCTGCGTGATCCGGCCCCCCGCGTCGACGAGCGCCGCCACCAGGTCCGGGACGGCGGCCCCTACACGCAGGTGCACGAGCAGGCCCGTCCCGGTGGCTTCGACCGGTCGGTCGGACAGCGCCTGTGCCGCCGCGCGCACCGCGTCCGTTGAGTCCTCGACGCCGACGCGGATCACTTCGGCGTGCGGCTCGGTGGGGGAGAGCAGCCGCAGCAGTCGCGTGTGCAGGATGCCGATGCGATCGCAGGTGCGCTCCGCCTCCTCCAGCCGGTGCGTGTTCACCACGACGGTGCAGCCGCGGCCGCGAAGTTCGAGGAGCAGTTCGCGCACCTCCAGCGAGGCTGCGGGATCGAGGTTCGCCGTCGGCTCGTCCAACAGCACCAGCCGCGGCTCGTTGATGAGTGCCCGGGCCAGCGCCAGTCGCTGCTTCATCCCCTTGGACAGGGTGGACACCGCTGCATCGGCACGGTCCATCAACGACAGTCGCTCGAGCAGCCCGTCCACTCGCGCGCGGCGATCGCGCACGTGGTGGAGTCGCGCGAAGAAGTCCAGGGTCTGCCGGGGCGAGAGATCGGAGTAGAGCCCGTTCTCCTCCGGCAGGATGCCGAGCGCTGCGCGCACGATGTCGGCCTGCCGCGGATCCGCGACGTCCCGACCGTCGACGAAGGCGGCACCGCTGGTGATGCCGATGAGGCCGGCGATCATGCGCATGGTCGTGGTCTTGCCGGCACCGTTGGGCCCCAGCAGGCCGAACACCTCGCCATCGGGGATGGTGAGCGTGAGGTCGTCGACCGCCAGCAATGATCCGAAGCGGCGAGTCAGGCCCTGGGTCTCGATCACGCGCCACCTCCCGCCGGGAGCCTACGGACAATGCAGAGGGCCCGCGGAGTGGAGTCCACGGGCCCTGCGTGTCCGAGGGGGGACTTGAACCCCCATCCCCTTGCGAGGACTAGCACCTCAAGCTAGCGCGTCTGCCTATTCCGCCACTCGGACAAGTGGTGCTGGTGCGGGCGGAACCATACCGCGCGGTGACATGGCGCTCCAAATGCCCTGCTCGGCATTTCGGGCCAGAATGGGGCATGACCAATGCCGCATCCATCACCCCCCTGCCCGACGCCGAAGCCGAAGTCGTGCAACTCCTGCAGGACCTCATCCGCATCGACTCCACCAACTTCGGTGATGGATCCGGGCCTGGCGAGGTCGCAGTGGCGGACTACGTGTCCGAGCGCTTGCGCGAAGTGGGGCTGGACGCCCAGCGCTTCAACACCACCAGCGAGAAGCGCGGCGGCGTCCTCCTGCGGGTGCCCGGCCGCGAGCAGGAACGTTCGGGGCTGCTCGTGCATGCGCATCTCGATGTCGTCCCGGCCGTGGGCGATTGGCAGCACGCGCCGTTCGCGGCGGAGATCGCCGATGGCATGGTGTGGGGTCGCGGCGCGGTCGATATGAAGGACGGCGTCGCCACCATCCTCGCCTGCCTGCGCTCCTGGGCGCGCAATGGCGTGCAACCCGAGCGTGACATGACCTTCCTGTTCATCCCCGACGAGGAGGCCGGTGGCCTCCACGGCTCACACTGGGTCACGGAGCACCACCCGGAATGGTTCCAGGGGCTCACGGAGTGCGTCGGCGAGGTCGGGGGCTTCTCCTTCGAGGTCTCGCCCGGCAAGCGGCTCTACCTCATCGAGACGGCCGAGAAGGGGATGCGCTGGCTGAAGCTGCGCGCCAAGGGTCGGGCGGGGCACGGCTCCATGCTCAACGACAACAATGCGGTCACCGCGCTCGCCGAGGTACTGGCGCGCATCGGCCGCCACCCTTGGCCGGTCCGGGTCACGGAGACCAACAAGCACTTCCTCTACGAACTCTCGAATGCCATCGGTGAGGACGTCGATCCCAACAACCAGGAGCAGTTGCTGCGAGTCCTGGGGCCGTTGGCCGGACTCGTCGGTGCGACCTTCGCCAACAGCGCCCAACCGACCATGCTCAACGCCGGCTACAAGATGAACGTCATCCCCGAAAGTGCGGATGCCAGTGTCGACGGTCGCGTGCTGCCCGGATTCGAAGACGAGTTCGATCGCACCATGGAGGAGCTGCTTGCCGGCCAGGCCGAGGTCGTGGAGGTGTTCAGCGACATTGCCATGGAGACCACCTTCGACGGGGCGACCGTCGACGCTATGGCCGCGGCCATCCGCGCCGAGGACCCGGAGGCGATCGCGGTGCCCTACCTGATGAGTGGTGGCACCGATGCCAAGTCCTTCAGCAAGCTGGGGATGCGTGCCTTCGGGTTCATCCCGCTGCAGCTGCCAGCCGACCTGGAGTTCTCCAAGCTCTTCCACGGCGTTGACGAACGCGTCCCAGTGGACGGCCTCACATTCGGCACCCGCGTGATGGATCGCTTCCTACGCTCCTGCTGACGGATCAGGCGTGGTACTCGCGTCGGGCCGGATCCGGGTAGTGGCGGACCGGCTCGGACACATCGTCCAGTGCCATGGTGATCTCCTCGGGCAGTTCGAGGTCGACGTTGGCGATGGCGGCGCGCAGTTGGCCCACCGTGCGCGGCCCGAGCAGGGAGCCGGTGGTGCCGAGGCGACCACGCATCCAGGCCAGTGAGACGTCGATGGCGGCCAGGCCCAGGCCGGATGCGGCGGTGACCACCGCTTCCACGACCCGGCGCGATTCCGAGGACAGGTGCTCCTGCACCCACCGGCCCCACACCGGTGAGGCGCCGCGGGAGTCCGCAGGAACCCCCGTGCGGTACTTGCCGGTGAGCACACCCCGGCCGAGGGGCGACCACGGGACCACACCGACGCCGAGGCGCAGGGCTGCGTCCAGGTGTTCGCGCTCGATCCCGCGCTGCACGAGCGAGTACTCCATGCTCGACGCCACGAGGGGGATCGAGGTGCCAGCCAGGGCGGCGATATGCGCCAACTGCCATCCGCTGTAGTTGCCGACGCCGACGTACCGCGTGCGGCCGCTGCGCACCGCGATGTCCATGGTGAGGAGGACCTCCTCCACGGGCGTCAGCGGGTCCCAGCGGTCGACGAACCAGACGTCGACGTACTCCACGTCGAGCGTCGCCAGCGAGGCATCGAGTGACGAGAGCAGCGAACTCCGCGAGGCATCGACGGGACGCTCGCTGTTCGGACGACGGCCGGCGTGCGAGGCCAGGACCAGCGTGTCGCGGTCGGCCTGCTTGATGGCCTGGGCCACGATCGACTCGGCGCGGCCCTCGCCGAAGAACGGCGCCGTGTCGATGTAGTTGCCACCAGCGGCGAGGAACACCTCAACGAGCTCACGGGCCTCGTGCACGTCGGTCTCGCGACCCCACGTCATGGTGCCCAGTCCATGCGGTGAGACGAGGAGGCCGGAACGGCCGAGCGTGCGGTTCATGAACACACCGTAAATGCTTCGACGCTGCGGCCGGCGGAGGCTCGCGATGGGCGGCCCCTGCAGGCCCTTCCCGTAGCCTTGACCCGCCCAACAGAGGAGTGCGGATGTCCTGGTTACACGCGGTCGTATACGGAGTGCTGCAAGGCTTCTCCGAGTACCTGCCCATCTCATCGACGGCCCACCTGCTCATCGCGGGTCGGCTCACGGGCTGGGGCGACCCCTCGGCCGCCTTCACCGCGGTCATCCAGATCGGCACCATCCTGGCGGTGCTGGTCTACTTCCGGCGCGACCTCGTCGAACTGCTCAAGGGCCTCCTCAAGACCATCCGCGAGCGCAACCTCGACGATGCCGACGGGCGCATGGCCTGGCTGCTCGTGATCGGTTCATTCCCCATCATGGTGCTCGGCTACCTGTTCCGGAACGCCATCGAGGGCCCGGCGCGGAACCTCGTCGTGGTCGGCCTCTCGCTCGTACTCGGCGGCGTGCTGCTGCTCGCGGCCGACCTCCTGGGCAAGGGCCACCTGGGTGTCAATCACCTCAACGTGCGCTACGCGCTGATCCTCGGGGTGGGCCAGTCCCTGGCGCTGATCCCCGGCGTCTCGCGATCCGGCGCGACCATCGCGGTAGCCCTGCTGCTCGGGTTCAACCGGGTGGCCGCCACCCGCTTCTCGTTCCTGCTCGCCATACCGGCCGTCGTGGTGTCCGGCCTCTACGAGCTGCGCAAGGTGGCCGACGGCCAGGTCGCCTGGGCGCCCACGATCATCGCCACCGTGCTCTCCTTCGTCGTCGGCTATGCGTTCATCGCCTGGATGCTGAAGTACGTCGCCTCGCACACCTTCAAGTGGTTCGTCTGGTACCGATGGGCCCTGGGCGGTCTGGTGCTCGCGCTCGTCGCGTTCGGCGTGGTCACGGCGTCCTGATGGGCATCGCACTGCTCATCCGCCATGGGCGGAGCACCGCGAATGTCGACGGCATCCTCGCCGGGCGCATGCCGGGCGTGCGGCTGCACCATTCCGGCCATGTGCAGGCCGAGGCACTCGCCAGCGCCTTCCACGGGATCGCCTGCGCCAGCATCCATGTGAGCCCACTCGAGCGCACCCTGGAGACGGCGAGCATCATCTTCGGCGAACAGGCGTTCGACACCGCGGACGAACTGCTCGAATGCGACTACGGCACCTGGTCAGGGCGCAAGATCGCGGAACTGGCGGATGACCCGCTCTGGGAGCTCCTGCACGCGGAGCCCTCCGCCACCCGGTTCCCGGGCGGGGAGTCCATCCCCGAGGTGGCGCATCGCATCATCGACTTCGTCGCCCGCAAGGCGGCGCCGAACGGCCTGCACGTCTTCGTGACCCATGCCGACCCCATCATGATCGCGGTGGGGCATGCGGCCGGGGCGCCGGTCGACGCCTACCAACGCATCGACGTGGAACCATGTTCGCTCAGCGTCCTGCTCGTGAAGGGCGACCGGAGTGGCGTGGTGGCCGTGAACGTGCCGCCCACCGGCGCCGCCGCGACGCTGCAGTCCCTGCAACACTGGGAGCGCACTACGGTGAGCGAGGGAGGCCACGATGACGCGAATCGTCCACCTGTTTGATCCCCCCCAGCGCTTCGTCGCGGGCACCGTGGGCGTGCCGGGGCAGCGGACGTTCTACCTGCAGGCGCAGGATGACCGACGCGTGGTCTCGGTGCTGCTCGAGAAGGAGCAGTTGCGGCTGCTGGCTGATCGCTGCGAGGAGTTGCTCGACGACCTGCTGCGGCGCGGCGTCGAGGGCGTCCCGGCAGTCCCGCCGGGGGACCTCGATCTCGAGCCCCTCGCCCAACCCATCGACGAGGAATTCCGGGTCGGCGCCATGGGCCTGGCCTGGAATCCCGAGCGTGGACTCATCACCATCGAAGCCCACGCCATCGCCGAGGACGAGGAGGCGGAGACGCCGGACGTCGAGTCCGACCTGGACGAGGGGCCGGATTGCCTGCGCGTGCGCATCACGCCGTTCATGGCGCGGGCCTTCAACGCACGTTCCCAACGCCTGATCAGCGCAGGCCGCCAGCCCTGTCCGTTGTGCCAGTTCCCGATCGACCCGGAGGGTCACATCTGCCCGCGAGCCAACGGCTACCGCCGCTTCGCATGATCGAACTGCTCCGCACGGGCACCATCTCGGTGCTCGGCCGACATCCGCACTCGTCGAACCAGGCCTTCATCGTCGACTGCGGGGGCTCCACCGGGACCCGCGCCATCTACAAGCCGGTGGCGGGGGAGCGCCCGCTCTGGGACTTCCCCCGCGGCGAGCTGGCGCGTCGCGAGGTGGCCGCATACGCCGTTTCCGAGGCCCTGGGCTTCCATCTGGTCCCACCGACCGTGTGGCGGGACGATGCGCCCTTCGGACCGGGTTCGCTGCAGCA
>DAHWFQ010000085.1:0-11786 GCA_027324895.1 Actinomycetota bacterium
AGGCGCGCAGCAACTTCGCGAAGGCCTGCCGGTCACCGAACTCGACGCCGTAGGCGTTGACGTTCTGGCCGAGCAGCGTGACCTCGATGACGCCGTCCCGAACCAGACCCTCGATCTCGCTCAGGATGTCGCCGGGGCGACGGTCCTTCTCGCGTCCGCGCAGGGAAGGCACGATGCAGAAGGTGCAGGTGTTGTTGCACCCCACACTGATGCTCACCCAGGCGCCGAAGGTGGATTCCCGCTTGGTGGGCAACGACGACGGGAAGGCGGTCAGCTCGTCGAGCAGTTCCGCCTGCGACTCACCGGTGTGACGCGCGCGCTCCAGCAGGGCAGGCAGGGAGCCGATGTTGTGCGTGCCGAACACCACGTCGACCCAGGGGGCGCGGGTGAGGATGGCCTGCTGGTCCTTCTGGGCCAGGCAGCCGCCGACTGCGATCTGCATGCCGGGGTTCTCGGGCTTGCGCGAGGCGAGTTGGCCGACGTTCCCGTACAGCCGCTGGTCGGCGTTGTCCCTCACCGCGCAGGTGTTGTAGACGACGAGGTCGGCAAGGGCACCCTCGGCCGCCGGCACGTAGCCCGAGGCTTCGAGCAGCCCGGCGATGCGCTCGGAGTCGTGCGCGTTCATCTGGCAGCCGTAGGTGCGCACCTCGTAGGTGCGGGCAGCGAGCAGGCCGTCGGACATGGCCGAATTCTAGATTGGGTCGCTTGCACCACTCGTCGCTGAAGTCCGATGCGGTGCCGCTGCCCGCGCCTGGCTCAGTCGGCGGCGCTCGTGGGGAAGGCGCCGGATTCGTTGGCGCGCTGGAGCATCTCGCCCACCAGTCGGACCAAGGGGATGTCGGCGGGGATCCAGGGGATGCTGAACAGTGCGTCGACGGTGAGCCAGGCCAGGGCGTCGTGGTCTTCGAGGATCACGGGTTCGGCTCCGTCCACGATGGTGCACAGCCAGAGTTCGAAGGCGATGCGATCGGTGAGTTGCCAGAAGCCGCGGAGCGGACCCACGATCTGCTCGCGCAGTGCGACCTCGACGCCCAGCTCCTCGCGGATCTCACGCCGCACCGCATCGGGAGCGGACTCCCCGGGATCGATCTTGCCGCCCGGGAACTCCCACAGGCCCGCGGCCACCGGGGGCTCGGTGCGCCGCGCCGAGAGCAGTTCCCAGCCGACGTCGGATCTGCGCACGATGGCGGCAGCGCCAACCTTGAGCATGCGCTCGAACTCCACCGTGCCACCCTAGGCAACTTCCCGCCGAATACTTCGGCTTCAACCGAACTTCCCCGCCCGGAATGCGCTTTCGACGCCGGGAAGGGCAGCTGAAAGCGCATATATGACGGGGAAGTCAGCGGAGACGGAAGTGGCGGCCCCCCACTGGAGTGGGAGACCGCCACCATGTAGCCCCGACGGGATTCGAACCCGCGCTACCGCCTTGAGAGGGCGGCGTGCTAGGCCACTACACAACGGGGCCGTTGTGGACGAAACAAGTTTCGCCGACCAGCTTCGCCGATGCCAAGTGGAGGACATCGACGGCCGCTGGGGTACCAGGACTCGAACCTAGACTAACTGAACCAGAATCAGTTGGGCTGCCAATTACCCCATACCCCAGTGCACCCGCCCGAAGGCGTGAACACGAGGCCGGAGCATATCGGTTCACGGGTGCAGCGCCCAAAAGTGCCGCGGGCGAACCGGCCCGACGGCCACGTCGCCGGGTTGCCCACGCAAGCGCTAGCGCAACAGGTCGTCCAGACGCACCAGCGTGCGCTCGCGACCGAGCAACTCCAGGCTCTCGAAGAGCGGCGGGGACACACGGCGTCCGGATACAGCGACACGGATGGGACCGAAGGCCAACTTCGGCTTCAGGCCCAGACCCTCAACGAGCGCCACCCGCAGCGCGGCCTCGATGCCAGCGTGCGACCAGTCCGTCACCGCGGTCAGCGCCTCGCGCGCGGCCATCAACGCCGGCCGAGCCTCATCCGTGAGCACCGCGGCCACGTCGGCCGCCTAGCGCTCGAAGGCCGGGGTGCCCACGGTGGCCTCGTCATAGACGCCCTCATCGGTCGCGAACAGGAAGGCCAGCATGTTGACGCCCTGGCGGAGCGTCTCCATGCGCTCCTGCACATGGGGAACGGCTCGGCGCAGCAGCGCCTGCTGCACATGCGTCGGCTTCTCGGGAAGCGCACCCTCGGCGATGAGGTAGTGCTCGAGCCGGGTCGCGAGGTCATCGACGCCCAGCTGACGGATCCACGCGGCATTGATGGCAGTGCACTTCTTGAGGTCGAAGCGCGCGGGATTGGCGTTCACGTCAGCGACGTCGAACACCTCGGCCATCTCAGCCATGGAGAAGAAGTCGCGGTCCTCACCGATGGACCAGCCGAGGAGCGACAGGTAGTTCAGCAATCCCTCGGGCACGAAGCCCTCGTCCCGGTACCACTGCAGCGACGACTCGGGGTCACGCTTCGAGAGCTTCTTGTTGCCCTCGCCCATCACATAGGGCAGGTGTCCGAAGCGTGGCGTGGTGCCGTCACCAACGCCGATCTTCGCCAGCGCGTCGTACAGCGCGATCTGGCGAGGCGTCGACGAGAGCAGGTCCTCGCCGCGCAGGACATGCGTGATGCGCATGTCCGCGTCGTCGCACGGATTGGTCAGGGTGTACAGCGGCTCCCCGGTGGCACGCACCAGGACATAGTCGGGGACGTGCTCGGCCGCGAAGGTCAGTGGGCCGCGCACCAGGTCGTCCCAGGTGAAGTCCGTGCCGGGCATGCGGAAGCGCACGGCGGGCAGTCGCCCCTCGGCCCGGCGGGCCGCGGCATCCGCTGCGGAGAGGTTGCGGCACTTGCCGCTGTAGCCCGGGGTCGTCCCCGCGGCCTTCTGCTCCTCGCGCTGCTGCTCGAGCTCCTCCGGCGTGCAGAAGCAGTGGTAGGCGAAGCCGCCGTCGAGCAGGCGCTGCGCCACGTCCCTGTAGAAGCCCATGCGCAGGCTCTGCCGGTACGGTGCATGGGGCCCGCCCACCTCAGGACCCTCATCCCAGGACATGCCCAGCCAACTCAGCGCGTCCAGCAACTGCCGGTAGGACTGCTCGCTGTCGCGCGCGCTGTCGGTGTCCTCGATGCGGAACACGAAGGTGCCACCGGTGTGCTTTGCATATGCCCAGTTGAAGAGCGCCGTGCGCACCATGCCCACATGCGGGTTGCCGGTCGGCGACGGACAGAAGCGAACGCGAACGTCAGACATGCAGGCAAGGTTACCCAAGGAGTGGGCGGGCCCCCCGCCGCGCATCCGGGCAGGCTCGCGGGTGCGGCGGTCGCGCGCCCCGTCCGCGCACGCTGCTTCGACGATGGGGCGGCTCAGCCGAGGTGGCGCTTGTCGGCCCAGCGGGAGAGCTCACGCCGATTCGACAGCTGCAGCTTGCGAAGCACGGCGGAGGCGTGGGTCTCGATGGTCTTGATGCTCAGGAACAGTTCGGAGGCGATCTCCCGGTAGGTGTAGCCACGCGCGAGCAGGCGCATGACCTCCTGCTCGCGTGGGCTCAGCCGATCGAGCTCCTCGTCCTCCTCGGCGGCTGCTCCGACGAAGGCATCGAGGACGAAACCCGCCAGTCGGGGCGAGAACACGGCATCGCCATTCGCCACCCGTTCGACTGCATCCAGCAACTCGGGGCCCGAGATGTGCTTGGTGACGTAGCCGCGTGCACCGGCGCGCACCGCATCGATGACGTCGACCTCCGCGTCGCTGACGCTCAGCGCGAGGAACGAGGTACCGCCGAGCGATTCCTGGCGGGCCCGCAGCACCGCGACTCCCCCGCCATCGGGCATGTGGATGTCGAGCAGCACGACGTCCGGGCGCTGTTCCTTCACCGTCGCCACACCCGCTGTGACGCCATCCGCCTCGAGCACCTCGCGAACGTGCCCCTGCAACTCGGCGCGCACACCCGAGCGCACCATGGCGTGATCGTCGATGACCAGGACCCGGAGCTCGGACGCGGACCTCACGGGGACACCTGCGGGAGGTGGAGACGCACCTCGGTCCCTTCACCGATGGCCGTCCTGATGGTCGCCGAGCCCCCGCATCGCTGCATGCGGCGCTCGATCGACTCGCGCAGCCCTGCCCGGTCCAGCGGGACCGAGGAGGGGTCGAAGCCCTGCCCGCGATCACGCACGAACACGTCGACGCCGGTCGCCCCCGCCTCCGTGAAGACCTGGACGACCGTGGCACCTGAGTGCCTGGCCGCGTTCACCATCGCCTCCTGCGCTGCGGCGAGGAGGCCCTCGATACGCGAATCGACTGCAGCATCGACGACGCTCACGAACTCGATGTTCACACCGTGCTTCGACTCCACGTCGTTCGCGGCGTGCTGCATGGCGCCGACCAGGGAAGCCGCATTCGCCGCCTCCCCGTACAGCCAGTCGCGCAATGCGTGCTCCTCGGCCCGGGCCAACTGCTGCACGCGCTGTGGGTCATCGGCGTGCTTCTGGACCAGCGTGAGGGTCTGCATGACCGAGTCGTGGATGCGCGCCGCCATCTCAGCGCGCTCGTCGGCGCGGATGTGCGCGGCACGTTCCCTCGCCCGCGCATCCCACAACCCGTGCAACCACGGATAGGCGACGAGCAGCAGGCCGATGAGCAGCAGCACGGTGGTCGCCAGGCCCTGCAACATCGTCGTGGCCCCCACCCGCGCAATGGCGAAGCCGATGATGGCGAGCACGACGCTCAGTGCCCCCACCGTGGTGCGCCAACGGCCATGTGCGGCCGCCTCGCCCGCGGCCTCACGGGCGACTCCGGCGGCATCGCGTCGCCAGGCTACGCGCTGCTCGTCGTCGGCCTGGCTCCACACCAGGGTGATGCCCGCCACGGCCACGGCCACCGGCACCATGTACTCGTTGAGTGAGGCCAAGCCCAGTGCCGACAGGGCCAGGACTCCGAGCAGCCCCGCCACCAGGGTCCAGGCGATCCAGCGCCCGCGTGCCGCGTCCGGCGTCGCCCGCTCGCTGCCGTTCGGATCGATGGGAAGCAACGCCCAGAACGCGAGGTACGCGAGCAGTCCGGCACCGCTGCCCAGCACGGTCGCTGCGACGAAGAGTGCCCGGACCACGAGCACCGAGACGCCGAGGTGCAACGCGAGTCCGCGCGCGACCCCCGCCACCATGCGCCCATCGGCCACGCGGTACGCCCTGCCCTGCTCCACAGCGGACATTCTCCCGTCTGCCCGGCGTCCGCCGCAGGATCCTGTCGGGAATTCAGGGGCCGTTCAGGGTCGGGACCCGATCCCTTCCGGGGCTGCGGGCGCCACGCTTGCGACATGACCGAGCAAGCGGGACAGCCCAACCCGGAAGAACCCAGGCCCAAGTCCAACCACCCGCCCCTGCGCCGGAGCAGGCAGGACCGGGTCATCGCCGGCGTGTGCGGTGGCGTCGCACGCAGTCTGGGCATCGACCCCGTGATCGTCCGCGTCCTCGTCGCCGCCTTCGCGATCGCCGGCGGTGCGGGCATCATCGCCTACCTCATCGCCTGGCTGGTGATCCCGGACGACGACGGCGTTTCCGTCGTCGACGATGCGAGTGCCCACGGCGGACGCGGTCGCAAGTTGCTCCTCGCGATCGTGCTGGCAGTGCTTGGCCTCGGCGCCATCGCGTCGCTCACGGGGGGCAACCACGGAACCGTCGGCTTCCTCATCTTCGTCATCATCGGCATCGTGGTCTGGCAGGCCTTCGGCAGCGACTGGGTCACCGGCGGTGTGCCCATGGGCGACTGGCTCAACTCCGGTTCCGCCACCACACCAGAGGCAGCCGCGCGCAAGCAGTCGGCGGTGGACGCCTGGGCAGCACAGCGTCGTGAGCGTTCGGTGCTGGGCCGGTTCGTATTCAACGCGGTGGTCCTCGCGGTCGGCCTCATGCTCGCGCTCAACTTCGCGGGCGTCACGCAGTTGTCCACGCGGGCGTTCCTCGCGGTGGCACTGGCCATCGTGGGCCTGGGCCTCGTCGTCTCCGCGTTCGTCGGTCGAGCTCGGGGGCTGATCGCGCTGGGCCTGCTGCTCGGTCTCCTCAGCCTGCCGGCTGGTGTCGACACCCACAATGCCGCCGGCACGCGTGACTGGGTTCCCGTCGCTTCCTCCGGCACCTACGACCTCGGCATGGGCGACGCCACCCTGCGTCTTGGACCCGCACTCGCGGGCATGACGGCGTCGGACTCCCTCAGCGTCAAAGCGCACGTGGGCGTCGGGCAACTCGTGGTGCTGCTGCCGACTGACCGGGTCGCGCGGTACGAACTGCATCTGCGCGACAACGTCGGCGACATGGTCTATCCGGGCCAGGCGCAGCGCGCGGGCCTCAACAACGAGGAGACGGTGATCCTCGGCAATGCCCAGGGACCCGTCATCACACTCGACCTGCGCGTCGACGTCGGACACCTGGAGGTGCGCTATGCGTAGGCACGGCTTCGATCTCACCGCCTTCGTCTGGGGAGTGCTGTTCCTCCTGGGCAGTGGCGCGGTCCTGCTCGACGAGTACGGCGGGATCTCCGTCGACCTCAAGTGGCTGTTGCCCGGCGCCTTGCTGGCCTTCGGCATCGGCGGCATGGCGAGCGCCCTGCGCAATTCGCGGCGGTGACGCCAGCGACCGCCCCGGTACCGGACCGGTTCAGGGAATCGGACCTGCGGCGGTCGCAAACGGGGGCAAGGTCAATATGCTGATGTCGTGGCAAAAGCAATCGACATGACCATCTCCATTCCCAACACTGCTGGAGCGGTGCGCGCCCAGCTCCAGAACGCAGTGGATCTCGAGCGCATCGCGCACGCCGGTGGCGCTGCGAATGCCCATGCCACGGTGGAGGGCAACGTCACCCGGGTGCTCCGCACCATCGAGGCGCCAGCGGCCGGTCGTGCGTACCTGAAGTCCGACAGCATCGAAGTGGTCGAGGAGCGGCGCTGGCTGCAGGCCGGAGCGGACGTCACGGTCACCGTCACCGGTTTCGACATCTCCATGCAGGGCCACATCGCGATCGAGGACCACGTCCTCAACTGCGTGCTGCACTATGCGGGAACCGTGCAGGCACACATCGGCGTCGCCAGCCCGCTCGCAGAGGGCATCATCAGGGATCGGTTGCTCGAGGCCATCAAGGCCGAGTGCGAGTCGCTCTACTAGCCGGCCGCGGCACTGCTCACGAAGCGGCGTGGCACTACAGCCCCAGGAACTCGTCGAATTCCGTCGGCGCGAACCACAGCAGTTGCTCGTCGTCGTCCGGGTCCACGCGCAGCAGGCAGGCGATGTCACCCGTGCGCAGCATCCCCGCCACATCGACCTCGCCGTTCACACCCTCGTCCCCGAGCATGGTCGGTGGCACATCGGCTGCAATGGCGAGCCGTGAGGCTGATGCGTTCGCGGCCGTGAGCGAGGCGATGAACTCCCGCTCTTCCTCGTCCTCATCGGGCAGGGCCAACGCCAACTGGCGGTTCACGGCCCATGCCCGACGGGTCGGGATCGTCCAATAGCCCTCGGAGCGACGCCGTTCCACGTCCGCGACGGTCACCGGTATGTAGACGCGCATGCCTGCATCATGCCAGCGGAACGCCGAAGATCGCCTCAAGCTCGGCCGCGGTCTCCGCATACGAGCGGTGATGCACGCCGACCCAACCCAACCGCACCGCGGCCTCGACGTTGTAGTGCATGTCATCCACGAACACGCACTGCTGCGGCTGCACACCGAGTCGATCGCACACCAACTGGTAGATGCGCGGCTCCGGCTTGCGCATGCCGACCTCACCCGAGATGACGACGACATCGAACATGTCGGTCCACATGTCGCGCGGGTACTCGTTGCCCCATGAGTTCGAGAGCAAGGCGGTGGCAATGCCCTGCTCCCGGGCCCTGCGCACCAGGGCGTACATCTCGTGCGCCGTGCCGAAGTGCCGGAACATGCGCGAGATGAGCCCCTCCGGGTCGTACGCGACACCCGTGCGCGCGGACATGGCGGCTGCCAGCTTGGCCTCGAAGTCGGGCACGTCCAACTCGCCGCGCTCGAGCGCGTGGATGGGATTCAGGTGCGCCTCCACCCGCGCGATCTCGCCCATCCACTCACCGAGCACCGCGCCGTAGGCGCGCAAGTCGAAGGTCTCGCCGTCGAGGAACTTCTGCAGCCCCGAGTCGACGCTCCCCGTGAGGACGCCTCCCCAGTCGACGACCAAGGCGCGCATCTCCGAAGCCATACCGGGATCGTATCCACGCAAAGCCGTGAAACACGGCAACGATTTCGCATTGGTCGGGTCACGCCCCTGCCCATCGCGGCATGCAGTCAATACGGTTACTCCCGTGGGCTGGCTCAGGCGTCGCGCGCATCCCTCGGGGGCCGTGGAGGGTGTGAGCGCCGCGCTCGCCCCCTATCTCGCGAGCACTTCCTCCCCGTCCCCGGCCACCCCCGCTCCACCACGCGGGCCCGACCCCCAGCCAGATCAACCGCAGCAGCAACCATCGGAGCATCTCGAAGTGACGAGCACAGAGCGCCAGTCCGACAACCGCTTCCCCATCCTCGACGTGCAGCCCGCGATCGCGTCAGGCGGGCGAGCCGCCAAGGCCGCGGTGGGCGAGGCCATCGACGTCACCGCGACGGTGTTCCGCGAAGGGCATGACGCGTTGGGCGTGAGCGTGGTGCTGTTCGAGGCGGACGGCTCGACGACCCGCGTCCACGCCTCGCAGCTGGAGAACGATCGTTGGACGGCCACCATCAGGCCCGCCCAGGTCGGCGCCGCCTCCTTCGTCGTGGAGGCCTGGGATGACCCCTGGGGCACGTGGCACCACAACGCCGGCATCAAGGTCCCGGCCGGGATCGACACTGAACTGGAACTGCTCGAGGGCGCGCTCCTGCTCGAGCGCGCGCTGGCCTCATCGCTGGAGGACGCACCGCAGGCCGCGCAGGAGGCTGCGCGGGTGGCCGTGCGGGCCCTGCACGACTCCGCTGGCGATCCCCAGGCTCGACTCGCGGCCGCCTTCGACCCCGTGCTGGATGCGGCGATGGTCGCGTTCCCGGTGCGCGATCTCGTGTCGAGTTCACAGCGCTACCCCTTGAAGGTCGAACGTCGGAGGGCGCTCGTCGGATCCTGGTACGAGTTCTTCCCACGCAGCGAGGGATCCGACGGCGTGCACTCGGGCACCTTCGCCACCGCCGCCCAGCGCCTCCCGGCCGTCGCAGCCATGGGCTTCGACGTCGTCTACCTGCCGCCGATCCATCCCGTCGGCGTCGCCTTCCGCAAGGGACCCAACAACTCGCTCACCCCGCAGCCGGGCGACCCCGGCTCCCCCTGGGCGGTCGGCGGCGAGGCCGGTGGTCATGATGCGGTCCACCCCGACCTCGGCACCATCGATGACTTCGACGCCTTCGTTGCAGAAGCGCGCCGCCTCGGCATGGAGGTCGCACTCGACCTGGCCCTGCAGGCGTCCCCCGATCACCCGTGGGTGAGGACCCACCCCGAGTGGTTCAAGAAGCGAGCAGACGGTTCGATCGCCTACGCGGAGAACCCGCCCAAGAAGTACCAGGACATCTACCCGATGTACTTCGACGAGGACCCCGAGGGACTGTTCCACGAGGTCGAGCGCATCGTCCGCCACTGGATGTCGCACGATGTGCGGATCTTCAGGGTGGACAACCCGCACACCAAGCCGGTGTGGCTGTGGGAGCGCCTGATCGCCGCCATCAACGCCACCGACCCCGACGTCATCTTCCTGGCCGAGGCCTTCACACGGCCGCCCATGATGCGCGTCCTCGGCGAGGTCGGCTTCCAGCAGTCGTACACCTACTTCACCTGGCGCAACGAGAAGCGCGAACTGCAGCAGTACCTCACCGAGCTCAGCGGTCCGGCCGCCGCCTACATGCGTCCCAACTTCTTCCCCAACACCCCCGACATCCTGCACGAGTACCTGCAGAAGAGCGGCCCTGCGGGCTTCTCCATCCGTGCCACGCTGGCCGCGACCATGGTGCCGACGTACGGCATCTACGCGGGCTTCGAACTGTACGAGGGCACTCCGGTGCGTCCGGGCAGCGAGGAGTACAACAACAGCGAGAAGTACCAGTACCGCCCCCGCGACTGGGCGCAGGCCGAGGCAGAGGGCCGATCCCTCGCGCCCTACCTCACCCTGCTGAACCGCATCCGGCATGAGCACCCGGCCCTGCAGACCCTGCGCGGGATCACCTTCCATGAGACCAACCACGACTCCGTCATCGCCTACTCACGCAAGGAGGGCGACGACGTGGTGCTCACCATCTGCACCCTGGCCCCGCGCATCACCGCGCAGGCCACGGTGAAACTCAACATGCCGGCGCTCGGTCTGGGCTGGGATGCCGGGTTCGAGGCGCACGACCTGGTCTCGGACCAGACCTGGACCTGGCGCCGCGAGGTCTACGTGGAACTCGATCCGTTCAAAGCAGTGGCACACATCGTGTCCGTGAGGAGTCTGTGATGGGACCGCAAGCAAGTGCCGACCTGAAGTTGGCGCCGGTTGATTTCGGGGTCATCGACGCCATCGTCGACGGGCGCTACTACGACCCGCACAGCGTGCTGGGCCCCCACCCCTTCGCCGGCGCCTGCACCATCCGCGTCCTCCGGCCCTACGCGTTGAGCGTGGTGGTCGTCACGGCGGAGGGGCGCTTCGCGGCCAAGCACGAGCACCGTGGTGTGTGGGCCGTCGTCGTGCCCGGTGAGGCGGTACCCGACTACCGCCTCGAGGTGCGCTACTCCGGGGATGCCATCCCGGCTGACGACCCGTACCGCTTCCTGCCCACGCTCGGCGACTTCGACCTGCACCTGCTGCGCGGCGGCCAACACCAGGACATGTTCAACGTCCTGGGCGCGCACACCCGGAAGTACGCGTCGCCCATGGGCGACGTGACCGGGACCGCGTTCGCAGTGTGGGCCCCCAACGCCCGTGGCGTGCAGGTCGTCGGCAACTTCAACCACTGGGACGGATCGGCGCACCCCATGCGCTCCCTCGGCATCAGCGGCGTGTGGGAACTGTTCGTCCCCTTCGTCGGCGATGGGGAGTCGTACAAGTACCGCATCACCGGACCGGACGGCATCATGCGGGACAAGGCCGATCCGCTTGCGCAATTCAGTGAGGTGCCACCAGCGACCGCCTCGGTGGTCTTCACCCCCGGCTACCAGTGGACCGATGACGACTGGATCAGCCGACGCGCGTCGGTCGACCCGCGCAACGCCCCCATGAGCGTGTACGAGGTGCACCTCGGCTCCTGGCGGCGCGGCCTCAGCTACCGCCAACTCGCCGTGCAGCTCACCGAGTACGTGCTCGAGCAGGGCTTCACGCACGTGGAGTTCCTGCCCGTCGCCAGTCACCCCTTCGAGCCGTCCTGGGGTTACCAGGTCACCGGGTACTTCTCGCCGACTGCGCGCTTCGGTGATCCCGATGACCTGCGCTTCCTCATCGACACCCTGCACAACGCGGGCATCGGCGTGATCGTCGACTGGGTGCCGGCGCACTTCCCCAAGGACGAGTGGGCCCTCGCGCGCTTCGACGGCACCCCCTTGTACGAGCACGCCGATCCCCTCCGTGGTGAACACCCTGACTGGGGGACGTTCGTCTTCGACTTCGGGCGCCACGAGGTCCGCAACTTCCTCGTTGCGAACGCGACGTACTGGCTCGAGGAGTTCCACGTCGACGGCCTGCGCGTCGACGCGGTCGCGTCGATGCTGTACCTGGACTATGGCCGCGATCCCGGCCAGTGGCGGCCGAACCGGTTCGGCGGGCGCGAGCATCTGGAGGCGGTCGATTTCCTGCGCGACCTCAACATCG
>DAHWFQ010000111.1:0-1703 GCA_027324895.1 Actinomycetota bacterium
GGGTTCGGCCGGGAACTCGGCGAGGCCGGCCTCCACGAGTACTTGGAGCCCAAGCACATCTGGCGCAACACGACGCCGGCTCGATCCGGCTGGTTCACAGCGGAAGGGACGACTGCATGACTCCGACAATCTCCGTGCGAAACCTCTGGAAGGTCTTCGGGCCGAACCCGGAGGCCATCGTGAACAGCCCGGACGCCATGCTGTCGCGTTCCGAGTTGCGCAAGAAGACCGGTGCCACCGCCGCGGTGCGCGATGTCTCCTTCGACGTCGGTGACGGCGAGGTGTTCGTCGTCATGGGCCTGTCGGGCTCGGGCAAGTCCACGCTCGTGCGCTGCCTGACGCGGCTCGTCGAGCCGACGGCCGGGGAGGTCGACATCCAGGGCGAGGACATCCTCCATGTCGACGCGGCCCGCCTGCGCGAGATCCGACGCACCAGGTTCTCCATGGTGTTCCAGAACTTCGGCCTCCTTCCGCACCGCCGGGTCATCGACAACGTCGCCTTCGGCCTCGAGATCAACGGCATGCCGAAGGACCGGCGCTACGCCCGCGCCGAGGAGGTGGTGAACCTGGTGGGCCTGCAGGGTTACGAGCAGGCCTATCCGGACCAGCTCTCCGGCGGCATGCAGCAGCGCGTGGGCCTGGCCCGCGCCCTCGCCTCGGACCCCGCGGTGATGTTCTTCGATGAGCCCTTCAGCGCCTTGGATCCGCTCATCCGTCGTGACATGCAGGCCGAGGTCATCCGACTCCACCACGAGGTGGGCAAGACCATGGTGTTCATCACGCACGACCTGCAGGAGGCCCTGCGGCTCGGCGATCGCATCGCCATCATGCGCGATGGCGGCCTGGTGCAGGTGGGCACCCCCGAGCAGCTCGTGGGGGCGCCGGCGGATGACTACGTCGCCAACTTCGTGCGCGACTTCCCGCGATCGCACGTGCTCACCCTGGGCTGGATCGCCCGCCCGCCCGTCAGTGACAGCGAGTTGCAGGGTCCGGCGCTGCCTGCACACATGGTGATCCGCGACGCTGCCCGTACGGTGCTCGACGCGAACGGCGCGGTGCGCGTGATGGCTGACGGTGCACTCCGCGGTGTCGTCTCGAGCGAGGAGATCCTCTCCGTCATCGCGGGGGCGAAGGCCTGATGACCCTGCTTCAGCGGATACGCACGCGACGCGGCACGCAGCTCGGCCTCGCGCTCGTCCTGTACGTGATCGTCGGCCATTCGCTGGCCGGACGCTGGACCTTCGCGCTTGATCGCTCGAGCCTGACGCCGTTCCATACCTGGCTCGGCAGTGTCATGGATTCGATCGACGCCAACCGGAACTCGAACCCGGTGATGCTCTACGTGGTGGAGACCATCCGCACGGGTATCAACGGCTTCGTGTCGATGCTGCAGAGCCTCATCTCGCAGCCACCCGCGGGACACCAGTTCCCCCTCATCGGTTGGTTGGGCGTCATCGCCGTCGTCACCTGGATCGTCTACGCCACGGCCAACTGGAGGGTTGCGGCGCTCGCCGGCGTCGGCTTCTACGTGTTGGGATCACTGGGGTTCTGGACCGAGTCCATGGACACGCTGGCACTCGTCATCGCTGCGGTGGTGATCGCACTCGTGATCGGGATCCCGCTGGGCATCATCGCCGGCCTGTTCCCGCGATTCGAACGATTCCTGACCCCGTTCCTCGACTTCGCGCAGGTCATGCCGACCT
>DAHWFQ010000134.1:0-3190 GCA_027324895.1 Actinomycetota bacterium
AGCGTGAGGTTGGCGAGCTTCCGGTGACCGGCGTACATGATGGCCTCCCAGTTGCTGCCCTCCTGCAGTTCGCCGTCGCCCACGGCCACGAACACGCGGGCATCGCTGTCGGTGATCTCCGAACCGACAGCGATGCCCACGCCGACCGGCAGACCATGGCCCAGGGGGCCGGTGTTGGTCTCGATGCCGGGCAGTTTTCGGCGGTTCGGGTGGCCTCCCAGACGGGTGTCCGCCTGGGCGAAGGTGGCGAGTTCTGCGACCGGGAAGTACCCGCTGAGGGCCATCGCCGAGTAGAGCGATGCCGCCGCATGACCCTTGCTCATGATGAAGCGGTCGCGGCCGGGCGTGGAGGGATGCGCAGGATCTATGCGCAGGACCGACCCGTAGAGGGTGGCCAGCGCGTCGGTGATCGAGAAGTCGCCGCCGATGTGGCCGAGTCCCGCGCCCTGAATGGTGCGCAACGCATGCAAGCGGATCTCACGAGCGAAGTCGGCGATGAGCGCGCTGCGCTGCTCCGGCGCTGCCGCCTGGATCCGTTGGCGCCAGTTGAGGTCGGCCATTCGCATATCCATTCACTCGTGACTGTCTATGCAGGAAGTCTGATAGCCCGACTGAATCGTGTCAATGATGGATGCCGACCGTTCGGCGATTGGCGCCAGTCGCGACCCGGCGGCGACGGCCCACTGCACGACTGGTGCGACGCCCCACGACCGTCCCGCGGCTCTCCAGCGTCGCACCGGCAGGTGGGAGGGCGGGTTCGCGGTCGAGGGCGCGGGTGCGGGCGGGAGGGCGCGCCTAGATGAACATCGACGCGTAGCGGTCCAGGGGCTGCGCATTCACCATGTCGAGCGACGGGTCCTGGTACGCGACGTCGAAGCCGTGCGCACCGGAGCCCAGTTCCTGGCGTTCACCGTCGGGCAGCCAGATCTCGGCCGTGGTGTTGGGAGGCACCACCACGCTGATGCGCAGCCGCTCGCCCTCCCTCGTCCAGGCGACGGTGGCCGGACCGAAAGGCGTACGGGTCCCCGCGGACGCATGCGTGAGCCCACCGCCCGGGATGGGCGCGAAGCGGATGCGCTTGTAACCGGGCGCGGCTGGCGCGATGCCGGCGACCGTCGAGTGCAGCCAATCGGCCACCGCGCCGAGCGCATAGTGGTTGAACGAGGTCATGCTGCCCGGGTTGATGTCCCCGTTCGGCAGCATGGAGTCCCAGCGCTCCCAGATGGTGGTGGCCCCCATCGTCACCGGGTAGAGCCACGACGGGCACTCGGTCTGCAGGAGCATGGCGTACGCGATGTCCGGGCGCCCGATCCTCGTGAGCGCGGCGCACATGAGCGGCGTGCCGGCGAAGCCGGTGCCGATGCGGAATCCACCCAGCAGCACCAGCTCGACGAAGCGTCGGGCCGCGCCCGCGACCTGGTCAGGCTCCAGCAGGTCGAACATGATGGCCATCGCGAAGGCGGTCTGGGCATCGCTCGCCATGCGCCCGTTCGGGGTGACGTACTCGTCCTGGAAGCCCGCACGGATGTGCCCCGCGAGCCGCGCGTACCGCTCCGCGTCATCGCGGTGTTCCAGCACCTCCGCCAGCGCCGCCAGTCGACGTGCGCTCATGTGGGCGAAGGCGGTCGCCACCAGCTTGTTCTGCGCACGCGCATCGGCGGGCTTGTCCGGCGGGGCGGTGGGGTCGAGCCAGTCCCCGAGCTGCATACCCTTGCGCCACACACCGTCGTCATCGAGCGAGGCGGCCACCAGATCGACCCAGTCACACATGCTCGGGTACTGCTGCTCGAGCACGGAGCGGTCGCCGAACCTGTCGTACAGCGCATTGGGCACGATGACGGCCGCGTCGCCCCAGAGCGCCATCGGCGAGACCGGGAACAGCGACGCGATGTAGGGGACGTAGACGGGCACGCAGCCGTGCTTGCGCTGTTCGAGCGCCAGGTCCTCCAACCACGAGACGAGGAAGCCGTCGACGTCGTACAGGAAGGACGCGGTCTCGGCGAAGGCCGCGATGTCGCCGGTCCATCCGAGGCGCTCATCGCGTTGCGGGCAATCGGTGGGAATGCTCACGAAGTTCGACTTCGTTCCCCACACCACATTGGCATGCAGTCGGTTCACGAGCTCGTGCGAACAGGTGAAGTCGCCGATGCGCTCGATGTCGGAGTGGCAGACGACGAACCTGACGTCGTCGGCGGAGAAGTTCTCCGGGGCATTGCGCACCTCCGCGTAGCGGAAGCCATGGATCGTGAACCGCGGCTCCCAGACCACCGGCCCACTGCCGTCCGCGATGAAGCAATCGATGGACGCCGCCTCCCGCAGCGGACGCGTGCCCAACTCACCGTGCTCGAGCACCTCGGCGTGCCCGATCTCGACGACGTGTCCGGCGGGCGCGTCGATCGTGATGCGCACATGCCCGGAGGCGTTCTGCCCGAAGTCAAGCAACCAGTCGTGACCCTGCCGGCGGACGACCGCCTGCACCGGCAGCTCCTCATGCCGCCTGACTGGCGGCATGGACATCGGGGTGAGCGTCGCAGCATCGAATTCGAGGACCTCGGCAGCCGCGCCCTCCAGCGACGCGCCGGGAGTCGACCAGGCGAGGTCGTGGCGGCGGGCATCGAAGGTCTCGCCGTCGTACAGGTTCGAGCTCACGATCGGGCCGGTGACCACCTGCCACGTGCCGTCCGTCCCGATGATGTGGAGGTGGTCCTGATCGCAGTGCACCTCGAGTTGCGCAATGACGCCGATGCGATCGCCGTAGCGGTTGCGTGCACCACCCTCGAAGCCGAAGCGCCCGCGATACCACCCCTCGCCCAGCCAGGCGCCGATACGGTTCGCGCCCTGCTGCACGAACTCGGTGACATCGTGCGTCGAGAAGAACAGTCGCTCGTCGTACTTCGTCCAGCCGGGCGCGAGCAACTCGTCGCCCACGCGTCGACCGTTGATCTCCACCTCGTACAGGCCCTGTGCGGTCACATGGAGGCGTGCGCAGTGGATCGTGCATTCAAGGCTGAAGTCCTTGAAGAGCAAGGGCAATCCGCTCTCCAGGTCCACCTCCGCGGGCCAAGGAGGGGCCACCATGGAGGCGGTCCAGTCCGACGCATCGAGGAGCGGCGCCTGGAAGGCCAATGGCTCGGACCAGTCGGACAGCGCGCTGCCGTCGGGGTTGAGCACGCGCACCTGCACCTTCGCC